>CANCAR010000148.1 GCA_947374125.1 Hyphomicrobiales bacterium
CGCTGCATTGTGGCCCATCCCGCAGCGCCACCCCATTTGATCCCTGTTGTTGAAGTTGTGCCCGCGCCTTTCACTTCGCTGGAGACGGTGGAAATTACCTATGAATTGATGCAAGCGATTGGCCAGTCGCCGGTGTTGGTCAAGCGCGAGCAACCGGGCTTTGTGATGAACCGTTTGCAAGGCGCATTGCTTACCGAAATGTTCCGCGTGATTGAGGATGGGCTGATGTCGCCGGAAGATGTTGACCGGTTGATCAGCGACGGGTTTGGGTTGCGCTGGGCTTTTCTCGGGCCACTTGAAGGCATTGATTTGAACGCACCCGGTGGCATTGCGGATTATTTGAAGCGCTATGGCTTTATGTTTGATGATTTGGCGAAGGAACGCGGCGGCACCTCGCCCGTTGTGACGCAAAAACTGGTGAGCACGCTGCACGACGCGATGCGCTCGGCGCTGCCGGTCTCCGATCTGCCGCGAAAGCTCGCATGGCGGGATGAGCGGATGGCGGCGTTACGGGCGTTGAAGGCGAAGCTCGGTGCCTTTTCCGCTGGCGATGGCGACGGATTTGGGACAGGCTGACGTTCGTTTTTCTGCGAACGATCTCTGATAACTTGCTAATCCATGGACACATGATGTCGACCGATCAACGCCCGAGTGCCTCGTATCGTCTTTCCCTCACCGTTCTCGCCGCGTGTAATTTTGCGGTGGGCATGGGGGCCTTTATGGTGGTGGGGCTTTTGAGCCCCGTTGCGCGGTTTTTCGAGATTGATGCGGCAACCGCTGGTTGGCTGATGTCGGCCTATGCGATGACCTATGCGGTGGCCTCTCCGATCTTGATTTCGATCTTGGGACACCAAGACCGCAAATGGATTCTGGCGGCGGGGCTTGGGCTTTTCGCTCTGGGTGCTTTGGGGGCGGCGATGGCTCCGAGCTACGCCTGGCTCCTCGCAGCACGCGCGGTGATGGCGGTGGGCGGCGGTTTGGTGACGCCTGTTGCAGCCTCGATTGCCGTGATGCTAGCGCCCGGCGAGATGCGGGGCCGGGCTTTGGCGACCGTGTTTGGCGGGTTGACCATCGCGCAGGTGCTCGGCGTGCCTGCGGGGGCGTGGATTGCCTATGCGGTGGGATGGCAGGCGGCGTTTTTCGTGGTTGTGGGGCTGGCGGGGCTCGCAGCCCTGATCCTCTTTGTCATTTTGCCGCGGGGATTGCAGACCGCGGCGAATGATCTTGGAACCTTGGCGCGGGTGATTGCCGACCCGAAACTGCTCTTGGCGATTGGGATAACGGCAATCCTGACCACGGCTTTCAACCTCGTGGTGACCTATTTGGCAGTGCTTTACGAGGGCCGCTATGGCCTCTCGCGCGATGGCGTGACGGGGATGCTCTTGGTGCTCGGCGCAGGCGCGGTGATCGGGAACGCGCTTGGCGGGCGGTTGACGGACCGGATCGGGCCGGTGGCGATGCTGGTGATGATTTGCGTGAGCCAGATCATTCTCACTCCGTTTTTGACGCTGTTCGCTTTGCCGATGGTGGCGGCCGTCATCCTTCTGTTTTTCTGGAGCGTGTCGGGTTGGGCGTTTATGGCCCCGCAACAGGCGCGCCTCGTGGGTCTTGCGCCTTCGCGAATGCCGGTGATGCTCGCTTTGAACGCCTCTGCCATTTATGTGGGCGCGTCGATTGGGCCGATTATTGGCGGTTATGTGCTGCGTCACGCTTCGATTGAATGGACAGGGCCCGCGGCGGCATTGGTGGCGGCAATTGGGCTTGTGGCCGTTTGGGTATCGTCGCGGCAAACCGCGCGGGGTTAACGGGGAGGGGGCATGGCGGAGATCGAAGAACGGGTTCGGCGGCTTGCCTGCTTTTCCGGCGATGTCGCGGTTGAGCCCTTGGCCGGTGGGCTGACCAATCGGAATTTTCTGGTGCACGCCAAAGGCGAGAAGTTTGTGGTGCGCATTGGGGATGATCATCCCGTTCATCTGATTTTGCGCTGGCACGAATTGGCGGCGGCCAAGGCTGCGCATGTGGCAGGGATTGCGCCCGAGATTATCCATGCCGAGGCTGGGGCCTTGGTGATGCGCCATGTGGCGGGGCGGACGCTGACACCGCAGGATGTGGCCGATCCGCGTCGCTTGCCCGCTTTGATCGCTTTGTTGAAGCGCTGCCATATCGAGGCGCGTCATCATTTTGTTGGACCCGTGATGGCGTTTTGGCCTTTTCATGTCGCCCGCCATTATGCCCGCCTGATCAAAGAGGCGAAGGGCGAATGGATGGCAGAGATGCCTGCGCTGTTAGCCCTGGCGGATCGGCTTGAGGCGGGGCTTGGGCCGGTATCGCTGGTGTTTGGGCATAATGATTTGCTGGCCGCGAACATCATTGATGACGGGGCGCGGCTTTGGTTGATTGATTATGATTATGCGGGGTTAAACTCGCCTTTGTTTGATTTGGCCAATCTGGCATCCAATAACGGGTTTTCCGACGAGGCCGAACGCGAGATGCTGGCGCTGTATTTTGGGCGCACACCGGATGCAGCGACGCTGCGGTCCTATGCCGCGATGCGGGCTGCGTCTTTGCTGCGCGAAACCATGTGGAGCATGGTATCGGAAACGCATTCGACGCTCGATTTTGACTATCGTGCCTATACGCTCGATTACCGGGCGAGGCTTGACGAGGCTGTGGCTGTGTTTGATGGGTTAAATTGACGTGGAGGCGGATCACTTGTGTTCTGTTTGGGATAGAATACGTGAAAAACTTCGTGCAAAATGACCTAAATGACGTTAAAATTGGGATTGTTTTTACAGGCGTCGACCAACAGGTGGAAATAATGGCTTCCGGCTTCAATGCGCGTAAGGCTGCACAAGTAGTCGCGTATTTGGCGAATAAATCGCCGAATTTAAGGCTGAACGTCCTTAAAGCCATGAAACTGGTTTACCTTGCGGACCGTGAATCCTTACGCCAAACGGGGTTTCCAATCCTCGATGATGATCGGTTCTCCATGCCGCATGGGCCGGTGAACTCGATGACGCTCCGGTTGGCGAATGGCGAATTAGAAGACGCGAGCTGGTCTGAGTTGATCGAGGATCGCTCCAGCCATGAGCTTTCGGTGACTGATGCGGGTCAAGCGTGCGACTGGGACGAATTAAGCGAAGCCGAGCTTCAGTGCTTGGACAAGGTGTGGCAGGAATTCGGTCATATGGACCGTTTTGCCCTTCGCGATTGGACGCATGACCCGAAAAATATTCCCGAATGGGAAGACCCGAACGGGAGCGCCTTTCCAATTCCCGTTCGACGCATTTTGCAGAATCTTGCGGTCGAGAACCCCGACGCACATAGCCAATTGATCGAGGATCATCGCCGGATCGATCAGCTTCTTGCCAATCTCTGACCCTTCGTGGCAAAGGCGCCCTATAAACGCGGGACATTACTCATTCCCTCAGGCCCATCGAATGATCCTGATCGCATGCATCTATTTGTCGTTTGTTCGGACCCCTGCGATCAGTTGAAGGTCGCCATTGTTCCGTTGGCTACCTACACGAATGATCTGTGTGATCAGACCTGTCTTGTTTTCGCCGGTGAACACGCCTTTGTGCAGCGTAAGAGCTATGTGCTCTATCGCAATGCAAGAATTATTGGCTGCGAGGAAATTTCACGCGGCATTGCCAATGGAACCCTCAGGACGCATGACGATCTGAACGCGCAAACTTTCCTTAAGGTGAAAAACGGAATATGCCGGTCTCCGAACACGCCTCGAAAAGTCAAAACCTATCTCAATTGCCCAGAGCAAGAGTTTAGAACTCAAGGTGGGTCGTAACCGCGTCAGCGCAATTTTACCCGTCAAACCAAACTATGACCGATTGTTAGGAGAATGAGATCAAATGCCGGCTTTGCCAACGCATGCGGAAATTATTGTTATCGGTGGCGGCATTATTGGCTGCTCGACCGCTTATCATCTGGCTAAAGCGGGCGCGAAGGATGTGTTGCTGCTGGAGCGGCACAAGCTGACCTCAGGCACGAGTTTTCATGCGGCGGGGCTCGTGGGGCAACTGCGGACTTCGGCGAGCGTGACGAAGCTTTTGAAATATTCGGTTGAGCTTTATCGCACATTAGAAGCCGAAACCGGACAGGCGACAGGCTGGAAGATGAATGGCGGGTTGCGCTTGGCGTGCAATGAAGAGCGCATGACCGAGATCAAGCGGCAGGCCACCACCGCGCATTCCTTTGGGCTCGATATGCATTTGCTCTCGCCGAAAGAGGCGCAAGACCTTTGGCCGCTGATGAATGTGGATGATGTGGTGGGTGCCGCGTTTTTGCCGACGGACGGGCAGGCGAACCCGTCCGACATTACGCTCTCGCTTGCCAAAGGCGCGCGGATGCGGGGCGTTGAGATTGTCGAGGGTGTCGAGATTACGGGGCTGCGCCTGAAGGACGGGCGGATTACCGGCGTGGAGATCGGCGAGCACGTGATCGGGTGCGAAAAGCTTGTGATTTGCGCCGGGCAATGGTCGAAAGAGATTGGCCGCATGGCGGGTATTTCGGTGCCCGTTCAATCGGTTGAGCATCAATATATCGTGACCGAGGCCTGTGGCGCGCCGCGTGATTTGCCGACGTTGCGCGATCCGGATCGGCTGATTTATTATAAGGAAGAAGTCGGCGGCCTTGTGATGGGTGGCTATGAGCCTAACCCGATTGCGTGGGCGGTCGATGGTTTTCCGAAGAACTTCCATTTCTCGCTGCTTGATAACCGGATTGACCATTTCGAGCAGATTATGGAGCAGGCCTTGATCCGCACGCCTCTCTTGGAGAAGGCGGGGATCAAGCAATTTATCAATGGGCCGGAGGCGTTTACGCCGGATGGTACGTTTATGCTGGGCGAAGCGCCGGAGACGAAGAATATTTTTGTAGGCTGCGGGTTTAATGCGTTTGGCATAGCGTCCGCTGGCGGCGCGGGCATGGCGTTGGCGGAATGGGTGATTGGTGGCGAGCCGTCGATGGATTTGTGGACGGTGGATATTCGCCGCTTCTCCGGCATTCACAAAGACGATGCTTATGTGCGGAACCGGACGTTGGAAGCCTATTCCAAGCATTACACGATGGCTTGGCCGTTTGAGGAATATGAGAGCGTGCGCCCGCTTTTAACCTCGCCGCTTTACAACACACTTAAAGAACAAGGGGCGGTATTTGGGCAGAAGCTTGGGTGGGAGAGGCCGAATTGGTATGGGCCTAAGCGGGTTCAAGCGCGCGATGTTTATACCTATAAGCGGCAAAACTGGTTTCCGTTCACAGGCGACGAGCACAAAGCGACGCGTGAAAAAGCGGTGATATTTGACCAAACCTCGTTTGCAAAATTTGAGGTGAAGGGGAAAGACGCTGAAAAGGCGCTTTCATGGCTTGCGGCGAATGATGTGACGAAGGCGCCTGGGCGTCTGGTTTATTCGCAGATGCTGAACGCGCGCGGCGGGATTGAGTGCGATGTGACCATCGCGCGGTTGGCGGAGGATCGGTTCTTTATCGTGACCGGAACAGGTTTTTGCACGCATGATGCAGATTGGATCAACCGCAACCTGCCGCGTGGGCTGGATGTAGCCGTATCCGATGTCACCGAACGCCTTTCTTGTTTGGCGCTGATGGGGCCACGGGCGCGGGATGTGCTTCAATCGGTGACGGGGGATGATGTTTCCAACAAGGCGCTGCCTTTTGCGCATGTTCGCGATATCACGATAGCAGGTGTCGCGGTGCGGGCGCATCGGATCACCTATGTCGGCGAGCTGGGCTTTGAGCTTTACGTGCCGGTGGAGCATGCGGGCCAAGTCTATCAAGCACTGATGCTGGCGGGTGAAAAACACGCGCTGCGCAATGGTGGTTATCGCGCGATTGAATCGCTTCGGCTCGAAAAGGGCTATCGCGCTTGGGGGGCGGATATCACGCCGGATTCCACACCGCTTGAGGCGGGGCTTGGCTTTGCGGTGAAGCTTGGCAAGGATATTGATTTTCTGGGCCGGGCGGCTTTGGAAAAGGCGCGCCAGTCAACGCAAAAGCGCATGATGGCGATTTTTACGGCGGACCCTGCGGTGGTGCTGTTGGGCCGTGAAACGGTGTTTCGGAATGGCAAGCAGGTCGGTTATCTCTCCTCCGGCGGGTTTGGTTACACGGTTAATCGCTCAATTGGCTTGGGATATGTGGGGCATAAAGACGGTGTTGATGCCGACTTTGTTCTTTCGGACGAATACGAGCTGGAAGTCGCGTGCGAGCGCGTGCCAGCGCGGGTTTCGTTGGAACCGCTTTATGATCCGGCCAATCTGCGGGTGCGGGGATGAGGGATTCAGTGCTGTTTTCGCCGCTGTCTCTGGGCGGGGTCGAGGTTTCAAACCGCATTGTTTCAACGGGCCACGATACCGTTATGGCGCATGATGGCCATGTGACGGATCGCTTGATTGCCTATCATGAGGCACGCGCCAAAGGTGGGGTTGGTCTGATCATCGCGCAGGTTGCGGGCGTGCACCATACCGCGCGCTATACCGCGCATATGCTGATGGCGAATGAGGATGGGTGTATTCCGGGTTATCGGAAACTCGCTGAGCGCGTGCATGCGCAGGGTACAAAAATTTTCGGTCAATTGTTTCATCCCGGCCGTGAAATTATGGAGACCGAT
>CANCAR010000149.1 GCA_947374125.1 Hyphomicrobiales bacterium
GTCTCCGTTGAATCGCCCTGACCATCCACACTGGTAAAATAAACCCGGGCGGATCGACCATCGAGCGCCAATTGTAGGTCAATAGGCGGAAGATCCTCTTTGCCCGAAATGGTGGCGGCAAAGCGAGTATCAAAAGTATCACGGTCGCCGTCCGCCAATATACTGCCAACGCCCCGTTGCTCGGCACGAGCGGAGGCACTTTCAGGCGGTAAAAGGCGCGCAAACGACGCGTTCATGCGCAAAATCTGCCCGTCGGCGGCAATTGTCGCAATTCCGAAGGGTGAATTATTGAAAAAGCGCGCAAAACGAACTTCAGCGGCGCGTTGACCTTCGTCCGCCGTCTCGCCAGAAGAGCGATCCAAAACGAGTGTTCGACTGGCGCCAGAGAGACCTTCCTGATCAAACGACACCTGATGAAAAAGCCGCACTGGCAAAACTCTACCCATAGCCCCACGAAAATCGGTATCGATAATTTCCGTATGCGTTTCGCCCGGTTGGCCACTCACAATCTTGAGCAAAGTCTCGCCATTGACGGTTACCAAATCGGAAACCTTCAGGCCGCCTGTTCCAAATTCTGCCAAATCGCGACCAAGCCATTTGGCGAGCGTGGCATTCAAATACACCACCTCTCCATCCGGATTGAGCGACAAAAAGCCCGCCGGAGCATGGTCCAGATAATCAATCGCGTATTGCAATTCTTGAAAGACGTTTTCCTGCCGCTCCCGCTCCCGCGTAATATCACTTACGCTCCACAGCACCAGATTCTTCCCACCCTTCAATGCCATAGGGGAGGTCCTAATCCGATACCAAGCAGGTGCCGCCCCGTTTAGGCTGCGGGAAAGTCGAATATCCTCTTGCCGCACTTCCCCATTTTTTGCAGCTTTCGACAATCGGAAAACCGCCTCGGACGCCTCAAGCGCTGATTCAAAAAGGCGTTGAATACTAGGTGCTTCGTTTAGAACGCGGGTGGACGTCATGCCCAAATAGGTCGCATTCGCATAGATGATACCGCCATACTTTGGCTCCACCACCAAAAACCCCTCGCCGGCCGTATCGGCAATCCGGCCCGTAATCGTATTAGCCGTCGAACGTGGTCGCCATTCAATAAGCCCAAGCGCCAACGCGAAAAGGCCAATGAGACCGAACGATGCCAAAATAGCCAGAAGGAGCAAAACAAGGGGGGCCGAGCGCTCTTGGGCGGAGAGGACCAAAGCTGCTCCGACCGTCAAAAATCCAAAGGCCGCAAGCGTTAGAAGGGACGTACCGCGGCGTGCCATAGGGCTTGGCGCGGCGACGCTTAATGGGTGCTCATTCATGGCTCTCTCAATTGCCTTTCCGGAACCCGTGTCGCGCGGCGTTGCCGCAAGCGCATGACGTAGCCGATGATCTCCGCCACTGGTTTATATAAATCAAGCGGAATTTCCTCATCAATTTCAACCAGACGATAAAGCGACCGCGCCAAAGGCGGGTCAACAATCACCGGCACATTATGATCCTCAGCCAAGGCTCTAATGCGCAAGGCCAGCACATCAACGCCCTTGGCAAGGCAAACTGGCGCGCGCATGCCTGCTTCATATTGAAGGGCCACGGCAAAATGGGTTGGGTTGGCAATGACAACCGTTGCCTTCGGCACCTGTCCCATCATCGCCCTGCGCGCGAAACTACGCCGCAATTGCCGAAGCTTGTTTTTAACCTCAGGACTGCCTTCTTGCTGCTTATATTCGTCTTTGATGTCCTGATGCGACATTCGTAGCCGCTTCTGCCAAGAAAACCATTGGAAGAGATAATCTCCACCTGCCACAAAGGCATGGATCGCAAGAACAGCGATCAGCATCCGCAGCAAAGCCGAGTGGGCAAAATCCAAAATGGCTGTCAATTCCATCTTGGGCAAAGCAGCAATTTTATCCCGCTCGCCCCACACAGCGATAGAGACCACGCCGCTAATAATCGCAAGCTTCGCAAGGCTTTTAATCACTTGGCCAAACGCTTCCTTGCCAAAAACCCGCGATATGCCCGCCATCGGCGAAATCCGCGATAGTTTAGGCATCAGATTGTCCATCTGCGGCGTCGGAAAATGTTGCAACATTGGCCCCATTAACGAGGCCACCACGGCAACAGCAAATGGCACATAGAGGTAAGAGGCTAAGACCAGCATGAAATGGCCACTCAGCCGCCACATATCGGCTTGCGTCACTGAAAATTGCCCAGCATGCTCAAGAAACGCAGAAAGCCGAGGCCCCGAACCACTGGTCGAATTGGCCATGATCGATATAATAAAAGCGATGGCCGATAAGATGAACCACGAATTGACCTCGATGCTTCGGGGAACGTCACCTTTCTCACGTGCATCATCGATCCGCTTTTGACTCGGTGCTTCGGTTTTATCGTCCGGATCGCCTTGATCACCCTCTGCCATGCTCGATCAGCCTCCCGTCAACCGAGCGAGAACGCCCAGAATATCAGCCGATAGGCGATCGATCAGTGTGCCAAGCACGACGATCAACAAAGCAAACCCCGCTAATACGGATAAAGGTACCGCCAAAAATGTTACTTGAATTTGCGGCATCAGCTTCGCCACAAGGCCTAAGCCTGCATTCAAGAGCATCCCAAAGGCCAGAAACGGGGCCGATATCTGAACCGCGAGCAACAAAGCATTGCCAAGGGTTTCAACGGCCAGCCGAGAAACATCGCCTGTTTGAAACGCCGCACCGGGCGGCAAAGCGCTATAACTTCCTGCAATCGCAGCAATCACCGCTTGATGCGCATCCGTTAGAAACAGAAACGTCACCAACAAGAGTGACATGAACATCCCAAGGGCCGAAGATTGGGATTGATAGGAGGGATTAAGCGCCTCTCCGAGAGAAAGCCCCAAAGATTGAGCGATAAACTGGCTTGCCATGTCGGCAGCCAACATCAGCATCCTGACCATCAACCCGATGCCCAAGCCGATCAACAGCTCGATGAATAAAACCCCAAAAACGCCCGGCTCGAATGACGCAGCCTTCGTTAGAGCCGGTTTCAAAGGTAAAAGCAGCATCAGCGAAAGAAACAAAGCAAACACCAGCCGCACCCGAACCGGGACAAAACGTTCACCAATCATCGGCATAAGCATCAACATTCCACCCGTCCGCGCAAAGACCAGCAGAAACGCAATTGCAAAATCAACTGGCAGGAAAAATTTCATCCATTTTCGACCGTAGGTTTACGTTACGTCTACCCTACCCGCCTTGCGCGATTCGTGAAGCCAGTCGAGCCATGTATCCGGACATGGCATCTCCAATATAAGGAAGCAGAAAAAACAAAGCTAAGCCCGCAACAGCCATTTTAGGCACAAAGGTCAAGGTTTGTTCTTGAATTTGCGTTACGGCCTGCAAAAATGAAATCAGAACCCCGACGATTAAAATGATCACCATTAAAGGGCCAGCCGCCTTTGCAAAGGTCAACAATCCGTCGCGTGCAACATCAATCAATTCGGGACCGGACATATCAACTTCCCCTAAACTGTCATCCGCATGATTTCGTCATAAGCGGCAATCACCTTGTCGCGTACGGCTACCAAGGTTTCGATTGCTGATTCACTCTCGGCAACGGAAGTGACGACATTGACATAATCCGCCTTACCCGAAATCGCTTGTGATACTTGCTGATCAGAGGCCTTAGCCTGACCCTCCAGCGCTGCAACGCTTTGTTTAACGAGATCGGCAAAGCCCGATGAAGCTCCCGAACCTGCAGCTCCTACATCCGTCAGTCTCTGAGCTGCGGCATAAGAACCCACTGCAATGGAGGGTAATGGCATGATTTTTTCTCCAATCAGGCGCGAAGGATATCAATGGTTCGCGACAATAGCCGTCTCGTGGCTGTAATCACGTTCAAATTGGCCTCATAACTGCGTTGCGCATCACGCAAATCCATTTGTTCAACCAATGGATCAATATTGGGAATCTTCACCGTGCCCGTCGCATCCGCGGCCGGATTGCCCGGCTCAATCCGCGTACCGAACGCGCTTTGGTCGCGTTTTACACCCACAAAGGACACTGAGGTTTGTTCGGTCTTTGGATCAGCTGTCACACGAAACACAGGAACCTTCCGGCGATAGGGGTCACCCCCAGCCTTGGCAGATGTTGAATCGGCATTGGCGATGTTTTCGGAAATCACCTCCATCCGCTTGGTCTGAACCTTCAAACCATCGGAAGCGACCGATAATATACCCCGTAAATTCATGGCTTACCTCTTACCTATAGCCAATTTCAAAAGCCCAAGGCTCTTCGTGTAGAGTTGCGAGGCCATCTGATAATCAAGTTGAATATCGGCGAGCTTGGTCATTTCATCTTCAAGCGAAACCGCATTACCCGACGGCTTGGTTTCAAAGGGCGTCGCACGCATCCGATCAGGATGAGCGCTATCGCCTGCTGTGGATAAATGGTGCGCGTCGGTAGCAGCCATTGCCAACCCAGAAGCGCCCGTATTTCCTTTAAAAGCCTGCAGATCGAGCGGTTTAAAACCCGGAGAGTTAGCATTTGCAATATTGGACGACACAAGCGATTGGCGTGCCTGCAGCCATTGTAACCTTGCCTTCAAGCCGTCCATCAGCGATAACGACATTTAATGCATTCTCCCGCGACCTCTTCAGGCACGCTGGATTATTATGGTTAAAATCTCGTTAATTTGCCTGGTGCGGGAGCAAAGAGCTTGCAATCTATTTTTGGCCTCCAACTCTCCCAGCCCCTCGTTTATGCAGTCGCTTTTGCGGTTATTTTACTCTTGATGGCGGTATTTGCGTGGGTATTGCGTAAGATTGTGGGCTCCAGCAAATATGCAGATGGTGGAATGCGCGGCCGTCAGCCGCGTTTGGGCATCGTCGATAGCTTCCCGCTCGATCGTCAACGGCAACTCGTAATTGTCCGACGTGATTCGGCAGAACATTTGCTGCTTGTTGGTGGCACCTCCGACATCGTGATTGAAACCAACATTGTGAGGGCGTTATCGACCGCGCAGCAAAGGGATTCGGGCCCATCCTTGAAACCGCAATCGCCTCAGCCTTTGACTGGAAAAATGAATACCGGCGCCGAACTTTCATTTGCACCGGAGCCGTCCGCACCCGCCCCTTTAACTCCACCACCTGTACAAACGGCTCCTGCGCTGCGCCCGTCTGATTTGGCCGAAATCGCCAATCGTTTCCAATCAAACGTTGTGACCCCCATAACAGGCAATCGCGAGGAAGCACTTGGCCAGCCCGCTCCAACGCCTTTTCCATCACGCTTAGCCACTTCCCTTCCACGGGCGGAGAATGAACCCGCTCCGCTCCGCTCGATTGATTCGGAACCGATTATTCCAGCTGAAGAACGGGCCGTTAAATCGGTTACGACCGACATTGCGCCGTCGGCGAAACTTCCTGCCGCGAATAATCCGGAAGCCGCTCCGCGGTCACGCGATATCGGCTCGCTTAACGACTCGCTGCGGCAGCTTCTTGGACGATCCGTAGAGAACTGAGCCACAGGCATCCGGGATTTCCACATCATTGATGGACCAAACGTATTCCGTAGAGGAAATATATGTAGCCTTACGGCGCGACACGGCTAAATGGTGGGTATGCGGCGAATCAGATTATCGATCATCCAGCTTTTAACCCTTTGCTTCACAGTTCTCTTGAGTGTGAGCGCGGAGGCGCAAACCCTAAGCCTCGATCTTGGCCCTTCGGGTGGCGCAACGGAGCGCGCGTTGCAGTTGATCGCGCTGATCACGATCCTATCGCTTGCGCCAGCGATCCTTGTGATGGTCACCTCATTTACGCGGATTGTTGTAGTGCTGTCGCTGCTTCGATCGGCGATCGGCACGATGTCCGCTCCACCAAATACGGTGGTGATCAGCCTCGCTTTATTTTTGACCGCCTTTATTATGACGCCGACCGCGAAGGAGGTTTATGCAAACGCGGTTTCACCGCTGATTGCCGGAACGATCACCGCCAATGTCGCATTCGATCGCGGCTCTGGCCCTGTTCGCACCTTCATGCTCAAGCATGTCCGCGAAAAAGATTTAGGACTTTTTCTCTCCATCGCCAAAGAGCCAGTCCCTGCCGGCCCCGAGACGGTGCCGCTGACAAGCTTGATCCCAGCCTTCATGATTTCCGAACTTCGACGCGCTTTTGAAATCGGCTTTATGCTGTTTATGCCGTTTCTGGTCATTGATCTTGTCGTTGCGTCCATTTTGATGTCAGTCGGCATGATGATGCTTCCGCCAACCACGGTCTCGCTGCCGTTCAAACTGATCTTTTTCGTGCTTGTCGATGGCTGGAATTTGATCGCAGGTTCGTTGGTGCAAAGTTTTGGCAGCTAGCTTCAGCCTGTCGGCTTGCCTTTAGCCGCAGGCGCGGCGTCGGACGTTGCGGGTTCACCATCCAACCCATAATGCGTCCGATACGATTTCAAAAACGTGTCTAAGAGCCCCGGATCCGATTTTTCAGCCAGCGCCGCGCCTGCCAGTGGTTGCTGTATATTGGAGGGTGCTGCGAGCAGCTTAAACACCCCGGACTCTGGCGAAGCCGCCAATTTCGGCGAATATCGACGCCGAAAGCGTTCTTTCGCCAACCCATCATTGGCCATTACATAGGCAGATACTGCCCGAAGTG
>CANCAR010000150.1 GCA_947374125.1 Hyphomicrobiales bacterium
TGACGCGAATTGTAGGGTCGTCAGCTGGAGCAGCGAAGACGTCACATTCCCAAAAATGGACGCCAAAAGACTGATGTCATCCGCGTTTGACGCCGTAAGACCACTCGTGATCCCTGATTCATTAACAACATCAAACGAGTTAGTGATGATCGTCGAAATATCATCCGTGGATGTTAAATCAATTTCGCTCGACACATTTGCCGCGCTAACGATAGCCCGTGCAAGGCCTTTAAAAACAGCAGCACTCGACTCAAGCGTTGTCGCATCTGTGGTTGCAGCACCCGCGAACAAGGATCCGATGGATGATAAAATAGCCCCAATCTGACGGTTGGCGGTTAAGACTGAAATACCGTCTTGCTCATGCGCCTCAGCCGCCGTAACTGGATCGTAATAGAGGATCGAATGAGCATCGACGCCGATCCCATCAAGCCCGAGCGTCGTAAGCGCGGTTTGAGCGGCTGCATCTAAATCGCTCATCGTGATCACGTGACCCGAAAACGTAATGTCCGCGATATAGGAAATCAGCGTCGAAAGAGGCGATAAGATCACATCGACATCGGCGGCGATCGGATTATCTGACGGAGCATAGGCACGATACACCAAGCTCGTATTGGTGACGCCTGAAGCCGTATCAATACCGCCAATCGCGACAATTGAAGCGCCCAACTGTAAATCGATAAAATAGAACCGACCTTGTGCGTCGGACGTCACCACCTGCTCACCAGCATTGAGAACGCCGTCATTGTTTTTATCAATAAAAACTTGGGCGCCCGTAATGGTATCGTCATGGACGACGCCGTGGAAGATTTTAAACGTGTTGCTTACCGGCTCACTTGGGCTGCCCCCGACATGGGCAATTGTCCCGGTGATTGTGTAGGTATCGTCCGTCAACATCGTATCGCCGGACGTCGCATCATGGGTATTGATCGTGAACTGATGGCTTATCGCTTCGGCAGGCGTAACCGTATGCAACTGTGTATCAACGATATCTCCATTCGAATTTTTGATGACAATTTTTACAATATCGCCTGCCCGAACACCGGACGATTCAGTGATAACCGTAATGTCGACACCATTTATCGGACCATCAAGGTCCGTTTGCCCGACGGACTTTAGCTTTGGCCCCTTATCGCCATCTCCTTGCGGGATCATGGCGACAGGTATTCCGACAAAGAACCAAGGCCATATGATCCCGATGGCGTTGGTATCGTTATCGGTGCTGCTGCGAATGGTGGATGGCAATAAATTGGGATTGACCCCAGGAACCAAGAGCGACGAATTGAGAAACTGCCCTTCTGGGTTAAACCAAGCCGCTTTTTCAGGCTCGTAAAATTCTAAAATTTCAGTGGCGTTGGTATCAAGACCAATATCGACAACAAGATTTCTGCCAACGCGCCGAAGGACTAGGCCTTTAGGAGTCTTGCCCGTGGCAGCCTCATTCACCGTATATTGCGCATGCGGCGTTACCTGAACCGAATGATAATCGCTGAGTTTATAGATACGGACCGGCTTACCCTTAACCTTTTCGCGCAGTTCAATATCGTTTAACAACAACTCAACCATGATGCTCACTCAACAAAAACATATACTCGACTCATGATCTTTTTATCTATTCTATTAGGAAATACTAGAGAATTGAGGCAATTAAGCGAGGATTAGAATCAAAAAAATTTATAAATATATTGAATAATTCACTAATTTTTAGATGCAGATTGATCAATTTTTATGCAAATAGATCTTTTTTAATCAGACCCAATGTAAACGTAGACTTGAAACGCGATGGAATTCATTCAAGGACGGATGAAGGCTAGTAGGCAACAAAAGTGCCCTCTTGTCTTGGGTTATGACCTGCAACTCCTCGGTTGCGGGCTGCGCCAAAGATGAAGACCAAAGTACCGCCATTCCGGAGCCCTGTACCAAGGCTAAAGATACTCAATGGACTTTGGTCCATTCGACACGCCTCTCAATCCGCAAGGGGATAAGGCCACGGATCATTCTGCCGCCACATAGCGATGCACGTTAATCGCGTCAGCCTGTTCCCGCATCGCGCAAGTGTCAAACCCCGCTTGCATCTTAAGCAGCGTATCCATGCTCACACCGAATACCAAGGCGGCTTAGGTTGGGTGTGAGAAAATCAATCCAAGTTGCGCCCCTTTCAGCCTCAACCCGTCGATAACATCCAACGGAGGCTTTGCACCAAGAGAGAATGGACGAAAAAAAACCAGCGATCTTTGGCTGTCGGCCGAGGATCGCTGGCAATCGGGAAGGTTAGCCTAAAGGCGCACTCCTGAAAGGCTCTGCTATTTGACCTTATTTCGGGAGCAGCACTTGGTCGATCACATGGATCACGCCATTATCGGCAACGATGTCAGCTTTTACGACCTGCACCTTGTTGACGGTAACGTTACTGTTCCGGCCATCAACATGAACCTTTTGGCCCTGAACCGTCTTGGCTCCAATGCGCTTGTCGGCAAGATCTTCAGACATCACTGATCCTGGAACAACGTGATAGGTTAACACAGCAACCAACTTGGCCTTGTTTTCTGGCTTCAGCAGCTCCTCAACCGTGCCAGCAGGTAACTTTTTGAACGCCTCGTCCGTAGGGGCGAACACCGTAAACGGTCCCTTACCCTGCAACACGGGAACCAGATCAGCCGCCGTCAGCGCAGCCGTTAGCGTTTTGAACGTGCCAGCGCTAACCGCCGTATCAACGATGGATGCAGCCATGGCACCACCCGCCATCATCATGCTGGCAGTCAACGCAAAAACCGACGAAATCAACTTTGTTTTAAAAGCAACGCGATTCATTTTTCTATTCCTTTTCAATAAAATCACCGGAATTGATGATTTGATTGATTTACGCTACGGAAAAAAGATGGATCACTTAGTGATATTTCCGATATAATTGATATTTATCAGATATTTATACTAATATTACCAAATTATTACAAATATTTAATGTTATTTTTACTTAAGAAATTTGATTTAAGTAGCAATCCAGATATGGGCGCTACAAAATGCTTTTGAGAATTGGATCACTTTTGGCGAAGACGGCCCCCTTCCATTCCCCTGCCCGCCATGCCACATAACGAGCATGGCGAAAGACCCGTATGAGATGCACGGCGCAGAGAGCCTGCCAACGCGAGAAGAAATTCTGGCCTATCTAAAAGGCGAGGCTGAGGCTTCTTATGCGCGCGGCGGCGCGGGCAAGATGAAGCCGCGGCCAGCCAAAATCGGCAAACGTGAAATCGCCAAAGCCTTTAACATTAAAGGCGAAGCGCGCATTGCGCTAAAAGCGCTTTTAAAAGAGCTGGAAGCGGAAGGCGAAGTCGCCAAGCGCGGTAAGGTGCTGCATCGTCCCGGCCTTCTGCCGCCTATGACACTCTGCGACATTACGAGCCGTGATCGCGATGGTGATCTGGTCGCCGTCCCTGTTGAATGGGACGAAGAAGCGCATGGCAAAGCGCCGCGCATTCATGTGCACCTCGCTCGCAAGTCCCGTCCCGGCCAGCCGGCCCCCGCGGTAGGTGATCGCGTACTGATGCGGATCGACGCAACGGAGGGCGAGAAAGGCCCGCGCTATTCGGGCCGCCCCGTCAAGATTTTGGAGCGTCATAGAGCCCAAGCCATCGGACAGTTCCGCTCCGCGCCAATGGGCGGCGGGCGCGTGTTACCGGTTGATAAAAAATCGCTGGGCCGTGAAATCATGGTACCGCCCGGACAAGAAGGCGACGCGGAAGATGGTGATCTTGTCGCGGTCGCCCTGCACCGCAAAAACAAGCTCGGCCTTGTTGAAGGCCGCGTTACCGAGCGCATGGGTTCCATCAAATCCGAAAAAGCGGTTAGTCTTATCGCAATCCACACCCATGGTATCCCAAACCTCTTCCCGGCTACTGCATTGGCCGAGTCTGAGCAGGCCAAACCAGCCACTCTAGCAGGCCCCGGCAGGCGTGAGGATTGGCGGCATTTGCCCCTTGTCACCATCGATCCAGCAGACGCCAAAGACCATGATGACGCGGTTCACGCCGCTCCCGACCCCGACCCCAAAAACATCGGCGGCCATATCGTCACCGTCGCCATTGCCGATGTTGCCGCCTATGTCCACGAAGGTTCCGCAATGGACCGCGAGGCCAGGTTGCGCGGCAATTCCGTCTATTTCCCTGACCGTGTGGTGCCGATGTTGCCCGAGCGGATTTCGAACAATCTTTGCTCGCTTCGTCCCGATGAGGACCGCGCAGCGTTGGCCGTTCGGATGGTGATCGGTGCCGATGGTCGGAAGAAGAGCCACAGTTTCCACCGCGTGCTGATGCGCTCCTCCGCCAAGCTCGCTTATGAAGAAGCGCAGCGTATTATGGATGCAGAGGATCGGGCCCATCCCGCGTTTCACGGGTTGGTTGATCTATGGACCGCCTGGAAGGTAGCGGGGCTTGAGCGCGAGGAACGTTCGCCTTTGGCGCTAGATTTACCTGAACGCAAGTTAAAGTTGCAAATCGATGGCAGCATTGACCGGATTTTTATCCCACCTCGGCTTGAAGCGCATCGTTTGATCGAAGATTTTATGATTCTGGCGAATGTTTCTGCCGCCGAACACCTTGAAAAGGCTCGTATTTCTCTGATCTATCGCGTGCATGATGAGCCGAGCCGAGAGAAAATCGTCAATTTAAACATGGTGTTATCCGAACTGGGCTCCAAGCTACCTCAAACCGGCGCGATCTTACCTCAAACCTTCAATCATCTCCTCGAGAAGTATGCAGGCACCGAACACCAGATTTTCATCAATGATATCGTGCTCCGGAGCCAGGCGCAGGCCGAGTATAATGTGGAAAATTACGGTCATTTTGGCCTGAATTTGCGCAAATATGCCCATTTCACCTCGCCAATCCGTCGATATGCCGATCTCATCGTGCACCGCGCTCTGATCCGCGCGGAAGCTTTTGGCGAAGACGGATTATCCGACACTTTAGCACCCCAACTCCCTGAAATTGCTTCAGAAATTTCAATGACCGAACGCCGAGCCATGGCCGCCGAGCGCGAAACCATCGACCGTTTGATCGCCTACTACCTAAGCGGGAAAATTGGCGACATTTTTGAAGGCCGGATTGCGGGCGTTACCCGCTCGGGACTCTTTGTAAAGCTTCATGAATCCGGCGCGGACGGCTTCGTTCCCGCCTCCACCATCGGCGCTGACTACTACCGGTACGAGGAAAGCCTACACGCTCTGGTTGGTAACCGAACCGGAGAAACCTACCGCTTAGGTGATCCCGTTTCCGTAAGACTGGTAGAAGCCGCACCTGTTGCCGGTGCTCTTCGGTTTGAACTGCTAAGTGACGGAAAACAAAGCAAAAACTCAAGCGTTGGACGGAAGAAAAAGCAAGGCCCCGGCAAAATCGGACATACATCCGCCGCTAATGGTCGTCATACTACTTCCAGTTCAAATTCCTCGAAAGCAAGACGGCGTCCAAGATGATGAAAAGTAAAACGGAAGAGTTATCACCCCGGCCACTCAGCCTCTCTATCAGGCGAGGAATGGCTGGCAATTGTCCCCACTGCGGCAAGGGTAAAATTTTCGGCAGATATCTCAAAGTGTTACCGGAGTGCGCAGTTTGCCATGAGGATTTAAGCCCGCAGCGGGCCGATGATTTGCCAGCCTATGTCGTTCTTTTCATCGTAGGGCATATTGTAATTGGCGGCATGATGACGGTTGAAACCTATTGGGAATGGCCCGTAAGCTGGCACATCATCCTCTGGCCAATTTTAACACTTATCTTAAGCCTTACTTTACTTCCAAGAGTAAAAGGCGCGATCATCAGTCTCCAATGGGCCTTGCGGATGCACGGATTTGTCACTCCCCGTGATAGAAACACTCCCAAGTTCCCAAACGCCCAAGAAGTAGTACCGTGACCGTCGTGGAGGGAATTAATAAAGCTGCGATTCCGCGCGATGCGGCAACGCTTATCCTTGTTGATTTTAAAGGGAAATCCCCGAAAATCCTGATGGGACGTCGGCACTCCAGTCATAAGTTTATGCCCAATAAATTCGTCTTTCCCGGCGGAAGAGTCGACCCATCCGACCGCAAAATGAACATCGCGTCACCTTTAAATCAAGTGGCCGAAGACCGGATTCTTACCCGGATTAAACGCCCAAGTTCGCAAAAAGCCCGCGCATTGGCCCTCGCAGCCATCCGAGAGACATACGAAGAAACGGGAGTGATGTTGGGTGAAATGGGCCTAGGAGCCCCACCATTGCTCTCAGGAACACCATGGGAGCAGTTCACTTCTCGTGAAATATGGCCTTCTTTGGATAGTCTTCACTTTGTAGCCCGGGCGATTACCCCGCCGCGACATTCAAAACGATTTGATACGCGGTTCTTTTTGATCGACGCAGCCCATATTGCCCATATCGAGGAGGGTATCGTGGGAGCCGATACGGAGCTGACCGAAACCGTCTGGATTCCAATGAATGAGGCAAAAACCCTGGATCTACCGTCGATCACCTCAATGGTGATTGATGAAATCAGCGAAAGGATAGCGGGCGGTTTGAATCCCTACCTACCCGTTCCTTTTTTTCATCAGGTACGGAACAACTATGTTCGTGAAGAACTTTGACAAGAGCCG
>CANCAR010000151.1 GCA_947374125.1 Hyphomicrobiales bacterium
GCGCGCTGGCCCAGAGTTTTCGGCACGCGGGCAAAGCTCGCGCGCACCAAGCGGTGGGTGCGGGCTTCTTCTTCCGCCGCAATCCGCGCCAAAATCGTCCGCGCCGTTTTAAGCGTCGCCTCGTTCCAATTGGCCGCAAGGGAGGCCACAAGGTTTGCCTCGCTTTTTAGCATCGTGCCATCGTCCAACACTTTGAGCGCGTTGGCGGCAAGCGTTGCGCCCGTCGTGGTGATATCGACGATCAATTCAGCAGCGCCCGACGCAGGCGCACCCTCAGTCGCTCCCAAACTCTCAACAATCCGATAATCGGTCACGCCATGGTCGGAGAAATAGCGGCGGGTTAGATTAATATATTTGGTCGCGACCCGCATCTTGCGGCCATGCCGTAAACGGAACGCCGAGGCGACGTCTTCCAAATCCGCCATGCTCCGCACATCAATCCAAGCTTGCGGAACAGCAACCACAACATTGGCATGGCCAAACCCCAAAGGCGTCAGCATGTCGAGCTTGGTGTCCGCATCCGCAATCGACTCGCGGATCAGATCCTCGCCCGTAATACCAAAATGCGCTCCGCCTTGCGCCAATTCGCGCGCAATCTCGGACGCCGAGAGAAACAGAATTTCAACCCCCGGCAAGCCCGCAATCACACCCCGATAATCCCGCGCGCCGCGGGATTGGCTGAGCGGTAAACCGGCACGGGCGAAAAACGAAAACGCATTTTCCTGCAATCGGCCCTTGGAAGGCACCGCAATGGTTAGGGGATCAGAAACAGCTGCGCCATTCATGGGGCATCTCCCTCTAACCGGTCGATAAACACGGCGCAGCCAACGGCGGGCACTGGCGCGCTGGCACCCAGCGTTTGCAAGAGGCGGTCATAGCGCCCACCGCCCACCAAGGGCCTGCCCGTCGCATCACCTTTGCGCCGGAATTCAAACACCGCGCCGGTGTAATAATCGAGATTGCGGCCAAACCGAGCCGAGAACGATACCGCTTTCAACGGCATACCACGAGCGGCGATAAAACCAGCACGCGTATCAAACGCATCAAGCGCTGTGTCCATATCAAGCCCAGCCTCATCGGCTAGGCCACGCAACGCGGTTGACGCTTTATCAGGATCACCCGCAATGGCGGCATAGCGCTCCAGCACCAAGAGCGCTTCACCCGGCAAAGCACCTTCAGTAGCGTTCGACGCCTGTACCAAAAACCGTTCGGCAATTTCGCCCGCGCTGCGCCCACCAACGGTTGAAATACCCGCAATCTGCAACAAATCTTCGACAAAGGCGCGGGCTGCACGGGGGTCTTGCCCCTCAAGCGCGTTCAAAAGCCCGGCATGCTTCATGGCCTCCGGCACGGTCTCAGCCAAAGCGAAAAGCGTTGGCGCATCCAGCGCGCCTTTCGCAAAGGCGCGTTTCAAACGCCGCTGCCAAACCGGTTGCAAGCCGAGCGCTGCCAGCAACGCGTTGAAGAGCCCCATATCGCCAAGCCTAATGTCCAGCTCGGTTTCCCCCGCTGCCGCCACAGCCTCATACGCACGGACAAGTATTTCCGCGTCGGTGGCTTCCGTATCCGTTCGACCGAAGGACTCGATACCGGCTTGAAGAAACTCATCCGCCTCGCCCTGCCGCACCCGAAACACCGGGCCGGAATAGCTGAAATTCTTCTGGTGCCCCGCCTCAGCCGAAGCAAGATAGGCACGCGCAACAGGAATGGTAAATTCCGGCCTCAGCGCCAATTCACGGCCCTCGCTATCACTGGTCACGAACAGGCGTTGCCGGATTTCCTCGCCCGAAAGGTCAAGAAAAATATCGGCCGGTTGCAAAAGCGGCGGCTCGACGCGGGCATAACCTGCGCTTTCAAAAGCCAACCGAATGATTTCAGCGTTCCGAGAAGGTGTCACAATAAAGAATTCCGATGATCGGGCAGCTATTTAACAGCCCAAATCGTTTCACGCGACAAAAAACGCGCAAGATCAGCAATCTTCGCAAAACACCGTTAAAATTGAAGATAAAACCATTTTGACATCTTCGTCTGCTGGTTATTAACAATGGTGTAAAGCGCCGAGTAAACGCCGGGTTTCCAACCATCATTGGGGCGTTTGACCCCTATATAAAGCATATTCTGCGCTTTCGGCCGGTCAATGGCAGGGAACTTGCGCGAAGAGAGGGACTCACCATCCGGCCCGAAAACGGCAAAGACCTGACTATCGCCGGTTTCGATTCCCATAACACGCACATAGGCGACGAGAGCATCCGATTCCTTTTTTGGCTGGCGCGTGCTTAAACCACCTTGCTCAATATCCGACATGATCAACGGGCCATCGACAAAGCCATAATTCAAAACAATGCGGTTTTGATATTCAAACTTTTGCCAGTTGCTATCAAACAAAATGGAGCCAGCCTTGTCAGAACAGGAGTCGGAGGCCAGATCGGGTGCCATGGGGTCAACGACCACGCCATTATGCCGAACGGTCAAATGAAGATGGGGAAACATCGTTGCCCCCGAAAGACCGATGAGGCCGACCGGTTCCCCGCGCTTTACCTTTGCATTAGGCTTGGCGATGATAGAGCCCTTGGCCATATGGCAATATTGCGTCTCCCAGCCATCGCCATGGTCAATAACGACGCCATTTCCGCACTCCGCCCCGGCCGAGTTAGCTTTCGTTGCTGATGTCATCAGTTCATCGGGTACCCCATCGCGAACGCGCAATACCGTACCGCTGGCAGCCGCCAAAACGGCAATCCCCTTTCGCTGGAAGTCCATGGAAGGAAGCCGAAAATCCGTCCCATCATGGCCATCATAGGTCATCGCGCCGCAATGGAAATCTTTATAGCCGGCACCTGGATCATGGTCGACATAGTTCTGCACAAAGCAGTTGACGCCTAACGTGCATTCCAAAGGAAAGGTCAGAACAATAGGTCCGCCCGCCAAAGCGCGATCGGTTAGATTTCCCCCTATCGTGGCGGTTAGCCCTATCAGCACAACAAGCCTCAGGACTGTCTTTGCAATCCGTTCCATGACGGCATGATAACAAAGATTTTCGCTCGGACGTAGCAAAAATATGACGTTAGGTTAATCTAGGTTGATTTATCCCAGATGCCGCGCCAATACCTTCCGCACCGCGTCAATCATAACGCCTTCGGAAACAGCAAATTGCGCCTCGGCCTGTTGTTTCAGATAGGCCTCACGATCAGGGGCTGACGAGAGCGTCGCACCAAGCACCAAATCCTTAATCAACACCTGACCCTTTTCGCGCTCATCTGAGCCTTGAATAACCACACAGACTGAGCCGCGCTTGTCGGCATATTTCATCTGCGCCTTCATGCCCGAGCCGCCGAGATAGAGTTCCGCCTTGATACCCGCTTGGCGCAGCGTCGAAACCAGCTTTTGGTAATGCGCGATCTGGTCCTTATCCATCACAAGCACGACCACGGGACCTTGTGCCTCCGCTTGCCCGCCAAGCTTACCCAGTACCGAAAGCGCCGAGAGCAGGCGCGACACACCCACCGAAAATCCGGTCGCAGGCACAGGCTCGCCACGAAACCGCGCAACCAAGCCATCATAGCGCCCACCGCCCGCCACCGAGCCAAAGCGCACAGGTCTGCCGTCATCGCCCTTCACTTCAAAGGTGAGTTCGGCCTCGAAAACGGGGCCAGTGTAATATTCAAGACCGCGCACCACGGATGGGTCGATCACCACGCGGCCATCCTCATATCCGCCGGCATCAACGAGCGATGCAATTTCTGCCAATTCGGCAACGCCCTCGGCGCCAATCACAGAACCCGAAACAACAACCGCCAAATTCGCCATTGTCTCCGACGCCGTTTCGGCCTTCGCAGATGTAAATGCCAAAATCGTCTCAATGGCGTTGGCCTCTAGCCCCGCACCCTTGGTAAAATCCCCGCTCTCGTCCTTCCGGCCAGCACCTAAAAGGGCCGCGACACCCTCAGGCCCTAAGCGATCCAGCTTATCAATCGCCCTCAACACAATCAGCCGCCGCGCCGCGTTCTCCTCGCCTGCCAAGCCAATCGCTTCCATCACGCCGTCGAGCACTTTGCGGTTATTCACCTTGATCACATAATCGCCGCGCTTGATGCCCACCGCTTCCAGCGTATCGGCCATTAACATGCACATCTCGGCATCGGCTGACACACCCGGCGCGCCCACCGTATCCGCGTCAAACTGCATGAATTGCCTAAAGCGCCCCGGGCCGGGCTTTTCATTCCGGAACACATAGCCGTTGCGATAAGACCGATAAGGCTTCGGCAGCGCATCAAAATGCTCGGCGACATAACGCGCCAAAGGTGCGGTTAAATCATAGCGCAGCGAAAGCCATTGGTCGTCATCGTCCTGGAACGAAAACACACCTTCGTTCGGGCGATCCAGATCGGGCAAAAACTTGCCCAAAGTCTCAGTATATTCAATAAACGGCGTCTCAACGGCCTCAAATCCATAAAGCTCAAACGTTGTACGGATTTTTTCCAGCATCCCCCGCATCGCGGCGAGTTCGGCGGGGCCGCGATCCCCAAAGCCACGCGGCAAGCGCGCTTCCACCTTGCGGGGGGCCGTTTCTTTGGGTGCATCTGTGGGCGACGTCATTGGATGGGCCTTACGAAATGAGAAAAGCAGAACTGCCTCGCGTCCTACCGCAGGGCGTTCAAAGCAGCAAGGGTAGCGACCTCCGATCCGTCAATGCGATGGACACCTGTCTTTTATGACAGGTCCGGATTTCACAGAAATATCTTAATGCTAGGATGAAAAAGCTTTTGAAAAGCTAAAAAAGGGGAGGCATTTGTCATGCTACGTGTGCTCCGTCGGATTGTGCAATCCGTACCAGACCGCGGTGACTTAAACTCCCTTCCGCCAGAAGTCAGAATCGTCTTCGGTGCCGCCATCGCCATCGCGCAGGCTAAATCCAAGTCGGTTCAACCTAGCCCACACCGCTATCTCAGAAAACTTCGATTGGTGGAACGTGAATGTCGGGAAGAAAGCCTAAACCAGCGACCCACCCTAACTCACAGCGAATAGGCCAATTCCTTGCCCAGCCCTCCGGAATAGACTAGTCTATAGACCAGTCTATTCGGACGGAGGTCAATATGACAAAAAACATCGAAATCGGCGCCTATGAGGCCAAAACCCACCTCCCCCGTCTGTTACGTGAGGTGGCCGAGGGCCAGAGCTTCACCATTACCTTGCGTGGCAAGCCCGTGGCGGAGTTGACGCCGACCCAACCGCGTCCCCGGCGCACGCATGACGAAGCGGTGCGTGCAATGATCGAGTTCACAAGACGCGAAGATCGCCCATCTCTCACCGCAGAGCAAATCAAAGAAATGATTGAACACGGACGGCGCTGATGACACTTGTTCTTGACGCCTCCGTTGCTACTCGCTGGCTCTCAAAAGACGGTAGCGATAGCGATATTGCCTATGCAAACGCGATTCTCGAACGACTGACTTCGCCTTCCGAGCGGGCTTATGTTCCATGTCACTGGTCCCTTGAAATTGCGAATGTCGCCATACGCGGGGAACGCATGGGTTATATTGAAGGAAGTATGGTCGAACTCTTCTTGGAACTTCTCGAAGATATCAATTTTCAAACCGATCTTGAAGCCAGTACCCGGGCACTAACCGATCTCACAGACACAGCCCGGCTATATCGCCTAACCCCTTACGATGCTGCCTATCTCGAACTCGCTTTGCGCCTTTCCGCTCCCCTTGCCACACTCGATAAGGATTTACGGCGCGCAGCAGAATGGGCAGGCGTGCCTCTCGCTTAAAAAAAGCCGGGTTTCCCCGGCCTTTTTCAGCATTCAAATCGGCAAAAAGAGGGTTAGGCTACCGCCAAAATCACCTTCTTCACCTTGTCCAACAATTCGTCCATTTCATTATCCGTCATGATCAGCGGCGGCGTTAACGCCAGCGTATCCGCCGTGATGCGGATCATGATGCCGTGATCACGGAATCCCTTGTCCATGGCGTCGTAAGCGCGTCGTCCGACACCATCGGGATGCGGCGCAAGATCAATCGCGGCAACCAAACCGATTGTCCGAATATCAAGCACATTTGGCAAAGGCTGCAGCGTAGACATCAGAGCGTCCATCCAAGTCTGTTCGCGCTTTCTGGTTTTTTCAAACAAATCTTCGTCACGATAGAGATCAAGCGTCGCAAGCGCTGCGGCCGCAGCCAGTGGATGGCCCGAATACGTATAGCCATGGAAGAGTTCAATCGCGTGCTCTGGGCCCTTCATAAAGGCATCATGCACGGTCTTGCTCGCAATCACGCCGCCCATAGGCACGGTGCCGGAATTAACCGCCTTAGCGAAGCAGATAAAGTCAGGCGTCACGCCAAAGCGCTCAGCGGCAAACGCATGTCCCAAACGTCCAAAGCCCGAAATCACCTCGTCGAAGATCAACAAAATGTCGTGCTTGGTGCAAATCTCGCGCAGACGCTTCAAATAACCCTTGGGTGGTGGCAACACGCCGGTTGAACCGGCCATCGGCTCGACGATAACGGCAGCAATGGTCGAGGCATCATGCAAGGTCACAATCCGCTCAAGTTCATCCGCCAAATGCGCGCCCCACTCCGGCTC
>CANCAR010000152.1 GCA_947374125.1 Hyphomicrobiales bacterium
GAGGCGCTGCGCGACTGGGTATCGAATGTCGAAGACACGTTTTATTGCATCGGCACCTCGGCGGGGCCGCACCCTTACCCGATGATGGTGCGTGACTTCCAGTCGATCATCGGCAAGGAAGCGCGTGAGCAGATGCTTGAGCGCGAAGGGCGGTTGCCGGATTCGCTTGTCGCCTGCATTGGTGGCGGCTCGAATGCCATTGGTCTCTTCCATCCGTTTCTGGATGATGCGTCGGTTGCGATTTATGGCGTTGAAGCGGCGGGACATGGGGTGGCATCGGGTGCTCATGCGGCATCGCTGAATGGCGGGCGGCCCGGCGTATTGCATGGTAACCGCACCTATTTGCTAATGGATGCGGATGGCCAGATTGCCGAAGCGCATTCGATTTCGGCGGGGCTTGATTACCCTGGTATCGGTCCCGAACATTCCTGGCTGCACGATACCGGTCGAGTGACCTATCTCTCGACGACCGACACGGAGGCTTTGGAAGCTTTCCAGCTGCTCTCCAAGCTCGAAGGCATTATTCCAGCGCTTGAGCCAGCGCATGCCATTGCGCGTGCGGTTGAAATTGCGGCGTCAAAGCCGAAAGATCATTTGATGATCGTCAATCTTTGCGGTCGCGGCGACAAGGATATATTCTCGGTGGCCGAGCATCTGGGTGGCATGGAATGACAACACGGATCGATACACGGTTTGCGACGCTTAAGTCCGATGGTCGCGCGGCACTGGTGACCTTCATTATGGCGGGCGACCCCGACCATGCAACCTCGCTAGAGATCATCAAGGCTTTGCCGAAGGCTGGCGCTGATTTGATCGAAATAGGCATGCCGTTTACCGACCCGATGGCCGATGGGCCGGCGGTTCAGGCGGCGGGATTGCGGGCGCTTGCCGCTGGCGAGACCCTACACGGCACGCTTGATCTCGTGCGGTCTTTTCGATTGGAGAACAATGAAACGCCGATCATTTTGATGGGCTATTTCAATCCGATCTATATTTACGGCGTTGAGGCCTTCCTAAAAGACGCAAAAGCGGCAGGCATTGATGGACTTATTGTTGTCGATTGTCCGCCGGAAGAAGATGACGAGCTGTGCAAGCCGGCGTTGAATGCGGGTCTTAACTTTATCCGGCTTGCGACGCCTACAACGGATGAGAAGCGCCTGCCGAAGGTCCTCTCGAACACCTCCGGTTTTGTCTATTACGTCTCAATTACGGGTATTACTGGTACGGCTACCCCAGATTTTGGAAAAGTGGCCGCGGCAGTAGCGCGGATCAAGGCGCATACCTATTTACCGGTTGCGGTGGGCTTTGGCGTGAAGACGGCCGCGGATGCTTCCACCATCGCAAACGGGGCGGACGGGGTGGTTGTAGGCTCAGCTTTGGTGGAAGAAGTGCGCAAATCGCTTGATTCCAACGGTAAAGCAACGGCGAGTACGGTGAAGTCGGTGATGGATTTGGTCAGCGAAATTGCCGCCGGTGTGCATTCGGTCAAGAAATAAACCGACCAAGAGGTATTCGCTATGGAAACGATGAATTGGATTTCGAACGTCGTACGGCCCAAAATCCGCTCGTTCCTGAAGCGCGACACGCCACAAAATCTCTGGATTAAATGCCCGGAAAGCGGCCAACTCGTGTTCTCGAAAGACGTTGAGGCAAACCTTAACGTTATTCCGGGCTCGGATTACCACATGCGGCTTGCTGCCGTTCCTCGGCTTAAATCGATGTTCGATGACGAAGCCTATGAAGAAATTGCTTTGCCGGAAGTGCCGCTTGATCCGCTGAAATTTCGCGACGAGAAGCGCTATGTGGATCGATTGCGGGATGCAAAAACTAAAACGCAAATGATTGACGCCGTTAAGATGGCATACGGCAAGGTTGAAGGTGTGCCGCTGACCATCGGCGTGCAGGATTTCGACTTTATGGGCGGCTCGCTCGGCATGGCGGCGGGCGAGGCCATCATCAAGGGTATGGAAACGGCGGTTGTAAAGCGGACCCCGTTTGTGCTGTTCGCCTCGTCTGGCGGCGCACGCATGCAAGAGGGGATGTTCTCGCTGATGCAGATGCCGCGCACAACCGTCGCGGTTCGTCGTCTGCGCGATGCTAAGCTGCCTTACATTGTCGTTTTGACCAATCCAACCATGGGGGGCGTCACAGCCTCTTATGCGATGCTGGGCGATATTCAAATCGCAGAACCGGGCGCTCTGATCGGCTTTGCTGGTCCACGCGTGATTGAACAAACCATTCGCGAAAAGCTACCCGAGGGCTTTCAGCGGGCGGAATTTTTGAAAGACCATGGCATGGTGGATATGGTGGTTCACCGCCGTGAGATGAAGGCAACGATTGCCCGCTTGTGCCGACTGTTGACGAATGCACCAGCCAAGGCGGCTTAGCCCGTATCGAGTACTTTTATATCATCTTTTGTTCACCTTAACCGGTGCTTAAGAGCGGCCTGCTAGTGCTTTTCCTTAAAGAGCGCACAACAGCAGGAATTGACAACAATGAGCGACAGGCGTGATCGGCGTGAGCCGTATCTGGGGGACGAAGCACCGTCCCGCCGTCGCATGCCTGATCGGGACCCGAGTGAGCCATCGGTGAAGCGTCGGCGTCAACCTGTGCCAGAAGCGGATTTCGACGCGTTTGAACCTGAACTGCCGAAAAAGCGCAGGGAACGCGGCAGGGATGAACGATCAGCCCCTCATCAGCGCCGACGTTCTTTGTTTGGGCGCGTGATCTATTGGGTGGTGGTCTTTGGCCTATGGGGGCTGATTGCCCTTGGTGGGTTGGTAGCGTTTCATGCGTCCAAGCTGCCACCGATTGACCAGTTGGCAGTGCCGAAACGTCCACCGAATATTGCTATATTGGGGTCGGACGGCAGTCTGCTCGCCAATCGCGGCGAGACGGGCGGGCGAGAAGTTGCCCTCAATGAATTGCCCAAATATTTACCGCAAGCGTTTATTGCCATCGAGGACCATCGTTTTTACAGCCATTTCGGGATTGATCCGATAGGCATTGCGCGGGCCTTGCTGCGTAACGTCGTGCGGTCGGGTGGTGGCGTGCAGGGCGGCTCGACATTGACCCAACAGCTCGCCAAAAACCTGTTTTTAACGCAAGAGCGAACGGCTTCGCGTAAAATTCAAGAAGCTATCCTGTCGCTTTGGCTGGAGCGAAAATTTACGAAGGATCAAATCCTCGAACTCTATCTTAACCGCGTTTATTTCGGATCAGGAGCCTATGGGGTTGAAGGGGCGGCGCAGAAATATTTCGGTAAATCGGCGCGCGAGGTCACCATTGCCGAAGCCGCTATTCTCGGCGGACTGGTTCAATCGCCTTCTCGCCTTGCGCCCAATCGCAACCCGGATGCCGCGCATGCGCGTGCTGCTTTGGTGTTGGCAGCGATGCAGCGCGAAGATTTCATCACTGAACCGCAAATGAAAGAGGCGCTCGCGCGGCCTGCGCCATCGGTTAAGCCGAAGGGGGCAGCTTCCGTCCTCTATGCAGCCGACCATGTGATGGATGTGCTGGACGATCTTGTCGGCACCATTGAGGGCGATGTGATCGTGACCACCACGATCAACCCGGCGATGCAGGCCTATGCCGAGAAGGCGGTGACGGAAGAACTCCAAGCCAAGGGCACTAAGTATGGCGTGACGCAGGGCGCATTGGTATCGCTCGACAGCGATGGTGCCATCCGCGCGTTGGTTGGCGGTCGATCCTATTCCGAGAGCCAGTTTGACCGTGTGACCAGCGCAAAACGGCAACCGGGTTCAGCCTTCAAGCCATTTGTTTATCTGGCCGCATTAGAGAAGGGGCTAACGCCTGATACGACGCGGGATGATGCGCCGCTTAACATTAAAGGCTGGCAGCCAGAAAACTACGCGAAGGAGTATCGAGGGCAAGTAACGCTGACCGAGGGCCTGTCGCAATCGCTCAACACCGTTGCCGTGCGGCTCGGCTTGGAAGTTGGCCCTAAAGCGGTGGCTAGCGTTGCGCAACGTTTGGGCATCAAGTCGAAACTAGATGTAAACGCCTCGATCGCGCTTGGCACATCGGTGGTGACACCGCTTGAACTCGTATCCGCCTATACGAGTTTTGCGAATGGCGGCCTCTCGGTGAGCCCCTATGTCATTACCGAGGTTATTTCGCGCGAAGGCGACCTGATCTATACGCGCTCGGATAGCCAAGCCCGACAAGTGATTGACCCGGCCTATTTGGCGGAACTGAACGTCATGATGCGAGAAACGCTGAAAACCGGGACGGCCAAGAAGGCCGATCTTCCCGGCTGGGATGCTGGCGGCAAAACTGGCACCAGTCAGGATTTTAGGGATGCTTGGTTTATAGGCTATACCAGTGCGCTGGTGACAGGCGTCTGGCTTGGTAATGATGATAATTCACCAACCAAACATGTCGCGGGTGGCAGTTTGCCCGTTGAAATTTGGTCACGTTATATGAAGCAAGCCTTGTCGAAGAAGCAGCCTCAACCCTTGCCGGCCAGCGACCCGCCGCCTTTTGATCTGTTTGCAGGCTGGAATTTGCCGTGGATATCCGGAAAGCCAAGTGATGGGATGGCGGTTCGCCCGACGGGAAGTGTTCCGTCGAGTAATTGATCAACGCGCCTATTGATAGCGATGCAGCGATGGACCATGGCGCTTTAACCACGTTTCGGCCTTATCATAGCCCGGATAAAGCGTTTCAACGACCCGCCAGAACCGATTTGAATGATTGAGTTCCTTGAGATGCGCCACCTCATGGGCGGCAAGATAATCGAGAATCTCTGATGGGGCGAAAATAAGCCGCCAGGAGAAGTTTAAACGGCCGGAACTCGAGCAGGAGCCCCAACGGCTTGTGGTATCTTTCAATGCAATCCGCCGCGCCGGAATGCCGAGCGCTGACGTGTATCGCTTGACCGCGTGATCCAGATCAAGGCTCGCCTGCTTTTTGAGAAAGTCCTTGATCCGGCGCAGCGTGTATTCGGGGCGTCCAGCGACGATGATGAGCGCTTCGCCGGTTGCGCTCGTCTCCGTCCATACGGTGCCGCGCGCGTTGGGGCGGTGTTCGATGCGATGCGGTGTGCCGCGCAATGGGATGATCGCGCCCGGCTCGCAGATTATTCTGACATCGAATTTTTTGAGCCGCTCCGCGATCCATCCGCCATGGCGGTGCGCGAAGTCTGTAGCCTGCGTTAGGCTCCCGCGCAGGGGCATGGTTAGCGTGATTTCGTGTTTCGCCGAACTCGCCCGCAACGTGTAGCGCCTTGCGGTGGGACTACGTTTCAGTGCCACGCGAAACACATTTTCCCCATGTGGCACGTCAATATGCAATGGGGGCAGGGTTTTAGGGGCAGGTGTTTTGCGGCGGGGTGACAGAAACGGAATCATCGGTGTATCGTGCCCAGTGAGAGTGGGTTTGTCATCCCGCCCATTCTACCCGTCAGGCCCCTACGACCTTCAGATTGGCCTTGCCAGGACGCGCACTCTTTCCTGCCGTCTCGGCACTCTTGGCCATAAAGGCCGCGATGCGTGGAGCAATCTCGTGCCGGAATCGTGAGCCGTTGAAAACACCATAATGGCCAACCTTAGGCTGGACCCAATGGTCACGGCGATCTTCCGGGATATTGACGCAGATCTTATGGGCTGCTTGGGTTTGGCCAACACCCGAAATATCGTCGCGTTCGCCCTCGACCGTCATCATAGCACAGCGGCGGATGGCTACGAGATCCACCGGCTTGTTCCGGTGCATCATTTCGCCCTTTGGCAAAGAATGGCGCACAAACACGGTATCAACCGTTTGCAAATAATATTCGGCCGTTAAATCCATCACGGCCATATATTCATCGTAGAAGTCGATGTGTTTATCGGCTGAATCACCATCACCATGCACAAGATGATTGAACATTTCGCCATGGGCTTCGATGTGGCGGTCAATGTTCATAGCCATGAAGCCTGAAAGCTGAAGAAATCCAGGGTAGACATCGCGCATAAAGCCGGGGTTCGGGAGAGGCACTTTTACAACGCAATTGTCTTTAAACCACTCTATGCCACGATCCTGCGCCAAGAGATTGACCTTGGTCGGACTTTCGCGCGTATCGATTGGTCCGCCCATCAACGTCATCGAATAGGGTGCCGACGGATCATCTTCCGCCTCCATCCGCGCCACTGCGGCAATAACGGGAACGGCAGGCTGGCAAACGGCCATAAGGTGCACATCTGGGCCAAGCAATTGAACCATCTCGATGACGTAATCAATATAGTCGTCGAGATCGAACCGGCCATCTTTCAGGGGAACGGTGCGCGCGTCGGTCCAATCGGTGATGTAAACATCATGGGTTGGCAAAAAGGTTTCCACCGTGCCGCGCAGCAAGGTCGCATAATGCCCCGACATCGGCGCAACGATCAATAGTTTGGGTTGAACCGGTGCTTTACGGGCGTGTTGCTTCCGAAAATGAAGCAAATCGCAAAAAGACCGCGTCCATACCACATCCTCGACAACAGGG
>CANCAR010000153.1 GCA_947374125.1 Hyphomicrobiales bacterium
CGCGCGCTGTCAGCGTCTCATTTATCCGATGCCTTTGACGCCGTTTTGTCCGTTGATACGATTGGCGTTTATAAAACGGCTCCTGCTGCGTACCGTCTTGTGGAAGACCAAATGGGAGTCAAACCGCAATCAACCGCCTTTGTGTCGTCGAACCGGTGGGATATTGCGGGGGCCAGCGTCGTGGGCTTTCATTGTGTCTGGCTCAACCGACTTGGTCGCGCCGATGAATACGCCGATATGGCGCCTGCCGCCATTATTCGTTCGCTCGGCGAATTGCTGGCCGATTAACTAGATTTCTTCCACACTTGCCCCAGTGAATGGCCGATGAGAGCTGTCATCACAATCATGCCGCCGATCAAGGTGAAGAGGCTCGGGGTTTCCCCGTGGATCAACCACACCCAAATCGGGCCCAGAACAGGTTCAGTCGTTCCAATCAGCGAGGCGACGGAGGCAGGGATTGCCTTTGCGCCGCTAATGAACAGAGCAAGGCCAGCCCCAAGATTAAGCGCGCCAAAGGCAAACAGCACCAGCATATCGGTGGGCGAAACAGCAAAATTTTGCGTCTTAAACGCCGCAACAACACACGCAATGAGGACGCCGAGTACTACGGCGGGCACCATTTCTACATGCGCAAATCGGCGTGTCATGACGGTTGCCAGCGCAAAGACGAGCGAGATCAACAAAGATAGGGCGCCGCCAATGGGCGAGACATTGGAATCAAGCGATTCGGCTTCCATCACGGCAATGCCAACGATAACCGCTGCAATCGCAACCCAAGTGCCCGTCGTTACTTTTTCTCGAAACAAAAGCCAGGCGAGTGAGGCAGCAATTAACGGACCGCCCGCCTGCACGAGCAGAATATTCGCAACGCTTGTATATTGCAGCGCAATGACGAAGGCCATCGAAGCAATCGCAAAGCACAGGCTCACAACAAGGCCAGCAAAACCCATTTTGCGGAAATGCACGAGCGTAAGACGCACGCCATCGCGCCTAAGCATATAGCCAATTAAAAAAGCCGCTGCCCAAGCGGAGCGCCAAAAAATCACAGCCCAAGTGTCGGTCACCGATAAATAGCGGGCAAGCGCGCCACCAAAGCTCCAGACTACCGCGGATCCCAGAATGAGCAACATACCAATCCGCCGACCTCGGGCCACCGCATCGGGCGAGGCAGAAGCGATGGCATCGGCCTGAGAAGGGTAAGTCGACATGACGGGGATACTCTTAGCGGTTGATTCGAAAATGTAACAGGCTTCAACATCCTCTTTGCCAGCGCCGCGTCGCGCGGTAAAGAACATGCCATCATGCCCACACACGAAATTGCAGCTTTCTATCGCTTCCATAAGATCGCCAATCCGCCCGCGATGCGGGAGCGGCTGCATTCGATCTGCCTTGCCGCCGAAGCGACAGGAATCCTCCTGGTCGCCAATGAAGGCATTAATGGCACGCTTGCAGTCAAAGTAGGGGGTATGGCCACGCTTATCGAAGCAATCCGGGACGCCGTTGGGCTCTCTGAGCTCACGCCAAGGCTATCTTTCGATTATGAAATGCCCTTCTTGCGGCTAAAAGTTCGTCTGAAGAAAGAAATCGTAACGATAGCAGCTCCCGAGGCCGATCCGACGCAACAAGTCGGTACCTATGTTAAGCCGCAAGACTGGAACGCTTTGATCACCGATCCCGAGGTTTTGGTACTCGATACACGTAATGATTATGAGGTAAAAATAGGGACCTTCCAAGGTGCCATCGATCCGAACACCAGAAGCTTTAGCGATTTTCCGAGCTATGTTTGCGATCATCTTGACCCGACGCGCCACAAGAAGATCGCTATGTTTTGCACAGGAGGCATTCGCTGCGAGAAGGCCTCAAGCTACATGTTGGCGCATGGGTTTGAGGAAGTTTTTCATTTGCAGGGCGGGATTTTAAATTATCTTGAATCAATTCCTCATGAAGAAAGCCTTTGGCAAGGGGGGTGCTTCGTGTTTGATCGCCGTGTGGCGGTCGGTGCCGGACTTGAACCACTTGATCTTGACCTCTGTTATGGTTGCCGGACGCCACTATCCGATGCCGATCGCGCCTCACCTAATTTTGAAGAGGGCGTTACCTGCCCGCATTGTGCGCCTTTGATGACGCCAGCCCAAAAAGCCTCGTCTCGGGAGCGGCACCGCCAAACGCTTTTGGCCGAAGCCCGCGGCGAGACGCATATTGGACCGCGACACATAAAGGGTGAGTCGTGACAAGGAAGACCCGACGCAAGGCATGGATAGTGCGGGTAAAGGCGTGGCTAACCTTCCATTTCGCTGAGTTTTCGACGTTTGCAGCAGCGATTGCCTATCAGCTGATGATCGTGTTTTTTCCCGGCATTCTTCTTGTCAAAGCGTTGAAAGACATCTTTGGCATTCCGAATATTGCGCGGTTTCAACCCGTTTATGCCGAAATCGACATGCCCGGATCGATTGTGTCGCTGGTCAACGGATTTTTGAAAAGCGCTAAGGGCCTGACGGGCTTTAGCAAACCGGTGGCAACCGCGTTTCTTTTGTTCCTCGTTCTTTTGGGGTTGAGCCGCGTGTTTGCTGAATATTATAACGCGTCGCTTTTACTCTTTGGGCGCGATAAGCGCCTCTTGCGGGATAGAATTATTAGCGGAATCGCCTCTGTTTTGGTGGTCAGTGCATCGGTGATGCTGTTTTTGGCGTTAAACGGTTCGGCTTTCGCCCGCCAGCCGCATATTTTGCGGGACTATGGTTTTCTCATTGCAGCTGCCAGTACAATTGTATCCATCCTCGTCCTCGTTGCGAGTATCGCAGCGCTTTTCCATCTCGTCTCGCATGGCCGTTTGACCTCGTTTGCGATTTGGGTTGGTTCGAGCGTAACGGTTTCGGGCTGGATTGCCGCTTCGTTCGTGTTTCTCCAGCTCGATTTCTACTTTGCTATGCAGCAAAGCTTTTATGGCGCGGGTGCGGCGATTGTCGCCATGTTGGTCTGGTTTTATTTAACCGCCAGCCTGTTGCTCTTGGGCCTTGGGTTTTCGCATTTTGTCATTGATGGCCGGAGCGGCACGAGGCAACGCTCCGCACCAAGCCCAACGGATAAAGATTACGCTGCCCTCTGATTTCGTAAAACGGGGGCTAAAACACCGGCTGGCGGATGGGCTTTTTCGAATTCCGTGATGTAATCGCGGGTAATCGGCACCGATTCGGTCTTTTTGGCCAGCTGGATCTGGAAAACCATCTGCCCTTGGTAGCGGAAGGCCAGTTCGCACACGATCAGGTAGAAGTCCCACATTCGGCAGAAACGGTCATCGTAAAGATCGCGAATTTTGGCCCTATTGGCGTCAAACCGCTCGCGCCACATGCGTAGTGTTTCGGCATAATGCAGGCGCAAGATTTCTATGTCGGTGACTAGCAGTCCGGCTTTTTCGATAGCCGGAATAACCTCTGACAAAGCCGGGCAATAACCGCCCGGGAAGATATATTTCGCAATCCATGGATTGGTGTGACCTGGACCGTCCGCTCGACCAATCGCATGAATGAGGGCAATGCCGTCTTCTTTCAGCGCGCCGGCGATTTTTTGGAAATACTCGTCAAAATGGTTGACGCCCACATGTTCGAACATGCCAACCGATACGATCCTATCATAGGTTTGAGGCTCGGCCCGATAATCGAGAAGCTTAAACCGTACCCGGTCGCTAACGCCCGCCTTCTTGGCCCGCTCATTGGATACCGCATGTTGTTCTTTGGATAGAGTAAGGCCCGTCACATCGGCACCCGAGATATCGCCCAGATAAAGCCCAAGCCCACCCCAGCCCGATCCAATGTCCAAAACACGATGGTCGGGCTGAATGAGTAGTTTGGCAGCGATATGTCGCTTTTTCTGCGCTTGGGCGTCTTCAATCGTGTCGTCTTCTGACATCACATAGGCACAGGAATATTGCCGATCAGAGTCTAAAAAAAGGTCGTAAAGCGTGTCGGAGAGATCATAATGATGCGCGACATTGGCTTGGGATCGGCTCGCCGGATTGAATTGATCAATGCGCCTCAACCAGGTTCGAATCCGTTCGGTGATACCGCTCAGCGGATAGGTGATCGGCTTGAGCCCAATATTCCGCATGCAGACGTCGAGGAAGTCGAAAAGCGTGCCTTCTTCTATGGTCAACGTGCCATCCATATAGGCCTCGCCCACCGCGAGTTGCGGGTTGAAGATAAGTCTGAACGCCGTCGTTCTGTTCTTCAATCGGATGGTGACGCGATTGCCGGTGCCGTCGCCGTAAAGCGTCGCCTTCCCCCGCCAATCGATTACCCCAAGTGTTCCGTTGCGAATAAGTCTTTTTAGAATTGGATCCAGCACCGCCATCGAAAATGCTCTCATTTTGGAAAACACGCCTCGGACCCTATGGTGCGATTGTCGTATTTTTGACGTCAAGTAAATTTTTTTACATGTACTGTCAGGTTAACGTCTAAATCGTCGGATCAAGGGATACGTTTAAACCCGAATAGCGGAATGGCACATCCTTTGCTTAGCTGAAGTTGACCGATATTTGTCGGCGGTTAAAACATCGCGGGGGAGAGCCGTTATGAAAGACTTGGGATTGAATAGTGCCGCTGATCTGCAGTTAGCGCGTGCAGAACGCAGGATCGAAGAGTTGTTGAGCTGGGCAAAATTGAGAAGGCGTCTTGCGGGCTCGGTTCGCCGTCAATTGAAGATTGCTCAACAATTGGGCACTTACGAACTGCATCAATCGTCGGTATCTTAACAATCGGTATTGAGCTAAGAATTTGAAAAGTATCGAATTTTTCGGATTTAAAAGAAAAATGAAATATTTTTTAAAAATCCGCTAAAGTTCCTGCCGTTCAAACCGTCATATAAGGTACAATGTAGTGTAACTTTTCTTCGACGTACGCGTTGGAGGTGGATGATGATGGATCCTTTAGGAAATAAACCGGTGATTGCGGACGCTTCGATCCGCAAAGCGCCAAAGATAGATGCCAAAGCTGGTGCGGTTTCGCCGCCACCTGTGGACGCGTCTGCTTCGCAAAACGAGCCCAGCGCTCTGATCGAGGTGACGATCGCGAAAGGCAATGGCCTTTCCGAGCAGCCCTTTGATTATGCCAAGGTTATTTCGTTGAAGCAGTCGATCAAGAGTGGCGGATATAAGATTGATTTCGAAAAGCTTGCTGATTCGATGATCAATACCGACATTCTGAACGCGGTGCGGGGCAAGTAAGCCCTAAGGCTGCGAGCGCGTTAAGCGCTTTTGAGGAAATCGCGGGTCAGATCAGCCCAATAGGCTGCACCCGTCAGAAGAACAGCGTCGTTAAAATCGTAGCCGGGATGATGTAAGGGCTGCGCCGTGTCGCTTTTTGCGCCTAGTACGAGATAGCTGCCAGGCCGCTTTTGAAGCATGTAGGAAAAATCCTCGGCCCCCGTGTAGGGTCGCTTCAAATCAATCACGTTTTTTTGTCCCAGGCTGTCGACTGCAACCTTTCGTGCATACTGCGTCATCGCTGGATCATTCATCAAAAGCGGATAGCCCGTCATCGCCGTGATGGACGCGGTGACACCAAAACTTTCGGCCTGAAGCCGGATCACTTCCGGAATACGCCGTTTAAAAAGAGCTGCTACCTCATCCGTGAAGGCACGAGCGTCTACTGTGAGCGTAGCCGTCTGCGGAATGGCATTGGAGGCTCGACCGGCTTGGAAAACACCCACGGTAACAACGCCTGATTCCATAGGATCAAGGTTGCGCGATACGAGGGTTTGCAGCGCCATGACAATGGCAGAACCCGCCACGATCGGATCCCGCGTTACTTCCGGCGTCGAGGCGTGACCGCCCACCCCCCTCAGTACAACGTCAAACCCTTCGGCATTGGCAAACAGCGTGCCTTCCTTGAAACCGAACACACCTGCTTCGATGTCTGGCATGTTGTGCATACCGAATACCGCGTCACACGGAAAACGCTCGAAGAGCCCGTCATCGATCATCAGCTTGGCGCCGCCGAAATTTTCCTCTGCGGGTTGAAAGATCACGTGGACGGTCCCGTCAAATCCGCGCGTCTCGGCCAAATGTTTGGCCGCCGCCAACAGCATCGCCGTATGTCCGTCATGGCCGCAGGCATGCATCAGGCCCGGTGTTTGGCTCGCATAGGGCAGGCCGGTTTCCTCTGTAATCGGCAAGGCGTCGAAATCGGCGCGTAGGCCAATGGATTTACGTCCGGTGCCATGGGAGAGCGTACCGACGACGCCGGTTTGGCCTAGGCCTGTCGCGACGGTGTAACCCCATCCCTCAAGAAGACTGGCGACAAGCTTGCTTGTGTTGTACTCCTCCAACCCAAGCTCCGGGTGGGTATGAAGATGTCGTCTGATGCCGATCATCTCGTCCTGAAGGGGCGCCATACGCTCTACCGTCCGCATCGTCCGTATCCTTTTAAAAAGCGAACAGCCACATCATGCCCGCCACACCCGTTTTTCAGTTCAACCATGCCATC
>CANCAR010000154.1 GCA_947374125.1 Hyphomicrobiales bacterium
AGGTGGATTATAAAACTTTTGTCTCAGGGCAAAGGGTCAGCGGACGATTTTTGGGATGCCGGGGCGTATTTGATTGACCTCGTAAACCAGAGTGGTTCATCCTATATCATCGCGAATTGATGCAGGGGTTGGCCTGATGAAAACCTTTACCGTCCGTGTACCGGATGAAACCGTTGGCGATCTTGATCGATTGGCTCAGAAAATGGATCGTTCGCGCGCCTATGTCGCAGCCCGAGCGATTGAAGATTATATCGCGCGCGAATTGTGGCAATTGACCGAAATTGAAGCCGGAATTGCTGAAGTAGAACGAGGCGAATTTGCCGAAGCCCAAAGCGGCGAACTGGATACGCGGAGTATGACAGAGATCGCGGATTCTATTTTCGGCTCTGGCTCAAGCCGTGGCTAAGCTTTAAATTTTGTCATTAAGGCTCGCCTTGTTAACCCAATTGACGAACATTCGCGCGAAAAAGCCAAAGGCAGCCCTTCGGCTGCCTTGGTTCGTAGTGCCCGTTTAGAGCACGTTATGTTTTGATGGAATCAAAACCGTGCTCTAATCCTTTGTTTTGTCGCATGTTTTTACGATTAACCGGCTTCCACTTAATCTAAACATGCTCTAGGGCAGCGGACACGCCTTTCGACGCGCCGTATGTGTAATCCTTGATAACTGAAATTCGCTGAAAAAGTAAATGTATCGCTTCTTTCACGAAGCCTCCAAAAACCCTTCCGCCGTTCCCAAATCCACGGATACCAATTGGCTGACCCCGCGCTCGGCCATGGTGACGCCGAAGAGGCGGTCCATGCGGGCCATTGTGATGGGGTTGTGGGTGATGACGATAAAGCGGGTTTCCGTTGTCCGCGCCATATCGTTGAGCAGGTCGCAATAGCGCTCCACATTGGCGTCATCAAGCGGTGCGTCGACCTCGTCGAGCACGCAGACGGGCGAGGGGTTGGTTAAGAAAACGGCGAAAATCAACGCAATCGCCGTTAAAGCCTGCTCGCCACCCGACAGCAGCGACATTGTGGAGGGCTTTTTACCCGGTGGATGGGCCAGAATTTCCAAACCTGCTTCAAGCGGATCATCTGATTCGATGAGTTCCAAACGCGCCATTCCGCCGCCAAAGAGGGAGACGAAGAGGCGTTCGAAATGGGTTTTTACGATTTCAAATGCCGCCAACAGCCTTTCGCGTCCCTCGCGGTTGAGGCTGCCAATGGCCGAGCGGAGGCGGCGGATGGCTTCAACCAGCTCCGTTTGCTCTGCCGTGAGCGCGGCTTTTCTCGCCTCGATCTCGTTTAATTCTTCATCGGCCCGCAAATTGACGGCGCCGAGGCGTTCGCGTTCCGCTTTCAACTGTTCAAGCCGGTGAAGCGTTGCTTCGCGGGTTTCTTGCGCCTCAGTTGGCGTGCCTAAGCGCTTTGTAAGCTCGTCCGGGCTTTCCTCGAACCGTTCAAGAATGCTGGCGATGGCCGCGCGAAGCGCCTCGCGCGTTGTCTCGAGGCGCAATTCGCTTTTTAGCTTTTCTTCGCGGGCGACTATAAAGGCTGAAAGCGCCTCTCGGGCTTCGCGATCGGCTGTGGATAAACCGGTCTCGGCTTCCGCCAAGGCATCGGCTTTGGCCTTGCGGCTAACGGTCGCGGTTTCAATTTCAAGCGCCAGCGCGCGGCGGCGGGTGGCGAAGATTTCTGGTGCGTCGAGTAGCGTTGCCCGCTCCGCTTCCAGATCGGCGCGGCGTTTGGCGAATTCCTGGTTTTGCGCCGAGGCGCGCGCTTTGCGCTCCGCCCACCCCGATTTTTCGCGGGTGATGGCACCGCGCCGCTGGGTGCGGATATCCATTTCGCGGGCGAGGCTTTTTACCGTTGCGGCGGCTTCGGCTACGATGGTGCGGAGTGTTTGGGCATCAGAACGCGCGGTTTCGAGCGCCGTTTGGATCACTTTTGGATCAAGTAACGCGCTTTTCTGCGCGAGCGAGGCGTTAAGGCGCGTCTCGGTCTCGGTGATGTCACGATCAAGCCGCGCTTTGGCATCTTCCAACGCGGAGCGGCGGGTGACGCGCTCGTTCTGGCGGCGCTCGGCGCTTGTGCGCTTATCGCGGATGGTCTCAACAGCCTGACGACAAAGGCGGATGGCGGCAATTGCCTTCGTCTCCGCGTCAGACGCTGTGCTTACCGCTTCAACGGCGGTGTGGTGGTGCTGTTTCAGCGCTTCTGCCGTCTCACGCGCTTTAACCGCCTGGATTTCGAGGTCGCCAAGGCGGTTTTTCTCGGCGAGTCTGCGCGCGGCAGGCGTCGGCGCACCGGCTTTGGCCGTAAATCCGTCCCAACGCCAAACATCGCCTTGTTCGGAGACGAGGATTTGGCCGGGCTTAAGCTCACCCCGTAACCGCTCGCCTTCAGAAGCCGTGACGAGGCCCGTTTGAAGCAGACGCCGATCCAGCGCTGCGGGCGCTTTAACCGCTTCTTTGAGCGAGCGGACGCCTTCGGGAAGCGCGGGATCATTGCCAAACGAGCCGGGGTTCGACCAATGGGCAGGCGCTCGGGGGTCGACAGAGGCTTCCAGATCATCGCCAAGGGCCGCGCCGAGTGCTGCTTCAATGCCCTTTGCGACACTCACCTGATCGATCAGCGAGGGCCAGTCTTTACCGTCACCTGTTGAGAGAAGCTTGATGAGCGTGCGAATTTCGGTTTCTAGCCGCTGGGCCTGACGCTCGGCATCGTCCAGCGGGCGACGGGCGGCGCTCTCGGCTTCGCGGGCTTGGACGAGGGATTGCCGCGCGGTCTCGGCAGATATCTCAGTTTGCGCTAAATGAGCCGCCGCCTCGTCATATTCGGCGGTGATCATCCGGATTTCGAGGTCATTGTCGATGGTCGCACGGACGGCATCAAGTTCGAGCGCGGTTTTGGCAAGGTCTGCCTTTTGTCGACCAAGGCGGTCGTTTTCCGCCCGGATCGTTGCATCGATTGCGGTTTGGCGCGTCATCCAGTCGGTGAGTTCGCTTTGGGCCTTGGTGAGCGCGCCTTCCGCGATGCGGAGTGCTGCTTCGTGCTCGCCAAGCTTAGCGATGGCCTCAAGGCTTGCGGCTTTGGCTGCCTCAAGCTCGGAAGTGAGGGTTGTCTCCTCTGCATCGAGCGTTGCGATCGCGCGGTCGGCATCGGCCACCAGCAGGGTTTCGCGCTCAAGATCGCGCTGCATTTCCAATAAACGGCGCTCAAGCTCGCTTAAGCGCTGGCGGGCGCGTTCCTCGTCCGATTGCAGGGTTTCGCGCGCAACCAATAGGGTTTGTAAGGTAGCGGCGGCAATCGTTTCGGCTTCCCGCAAGCGGGGCAGGGCTTCGGCTGCAACGGCTTGGGTTTTGGCGGTTTCGGCTTGGCGAAGGCCTAAGCGTGTCATCGTATCGAGATCAGACGCTGCTTGCTTCTCAGCCGAAATCACTTGGGCTTGCGCCTCGCGCCAGGCGCGTAAGGCTAAAAGAGCCTCCAATTGCCGGATATCCGCCGAGAGCGTTTTGTAGCGTTGCGCTTGTTTCGATTGCCGTTTCAGCCCGTCGATCTGGCTATCGATCTGTTTCAATACATCATCGAGGCGGACGAGATTGTCTTCCGCGCCTTTGAGGCGAAGCTCCGCCTCGTGGCGGCGGCCATGAAGCCCCGCAATGCCCGCAGCATCTTCCAGAATACGGCGGCGGGCGCTGGGCTTGGCGTTAATAATCTCGCTGATCTGGCCTTGGCGCACCATGGCTGGCGAACGCGCTCCGGTTGCGGCATCGGCAAACAGCAGCTGCACGTCGCGGGCGCGAACTTCGCGGCCATTCATGCGGTAGGTGGAGCCGTCCTCGCGCTCGATGCGGCGCGTGACTTCCAGCACATCGGCATCGTTGAAGGCGGCTGGCGCTTTGCGGTCCGCATTGTCGATGGCGAGCATGACCTCGGCCATGTTGCGGGCCGGGCGGCTGCCTGTGCCTGCGAAGATCACATCATCCATGCCCGCGGCGCGTAAGGATTTATGCGAGCTTTCACCCATCACCCAGCGGAGCGCTTCGACCAGATTGGATTTGCCGCAGCCATTCGGCCCGACAACGCCGGTTAGCCCCGGTTCAATCAGGAAATCGGTTGCATCGACAAAGGATTTGAAGCCGGTGATGCGAAGGCGCGTGAGCTTCATCGCACCCCTCCGTGAGGATGGGACGTGTTCTTAGCCCCCGAGCAGGGGAGCGAGGATTTTATCAAGTTCCTCAATGCTGAGCGCACCGCTTTGCTTTTGTCCGTTGATGAAAAAAGTGGGGGTTGAGTCGACACCAAACACTTTTTCGCCCCGTTCCCGCACGACGTTCACGCCGTCATAGATGGATTGGTTTTTCAAGCAGGCCTCGAAAGATTCCTGTGTGAAACCGGCTTGTTTGACGGTAGCAAGCAGGGATTCCGCCGGATTCGGCGTGCCCACCCAGGCCTTTTGCTGCGTGAACAGCAGATCAACCATCGGGTAATATTTCTCATTGCCATTGCAGCGCGCGAGCATAAAGGCCGCGGTTGCTAGCGGGTCGAACGGAAATTCCCGCAAGGCAAAACGAACTTTGCCGGTATCGATGTATTTTTCCTTCAATGCCGGGAAGGTGTTGGTGTGAAAATGCGCGCAATGCGGGCAGGTCATCGAGGCGTATTCGATGATCGTGACCTTGGCGTCGTCTTTGCCGATGAAAACATCGCCCAGCGGGCCGGGGATTTTAAGCTCGTTTTCTTTGGCGGCTTGGGCAAAAGCAAAGGATGATGGCAGGCTGGCCGAAATTCCAATGAGTCCGATGGCTTCCAGAATTTTGCGGCGGCTTTGCATGGGGTTATCCTTTTTCTTGTGCATTCATTGATTAGCAGGGCAGGGGCGGCCCTTGCAAGGGTTTCAGGATTGGGTTGAGCGATCTGATAAAATGCCTGATCCCAAGCGCACTAAGGCTTCGCGTAAGCCTTCATCGGCGATGAAGCCGACCTTGTTTTCGGCCTCGGCGATGGCCTCAGCACTTGGCGCGGGGCGGGGTTTGCGGGGCGGCTCTTTGCGGATAGGGCCTTGTTTGATCACGATTTTGCCAATGCAACGCCAGCCATAGCGGGTGTTGACGCGCTCCAATATCACGGGCGCTTGGTGCTGGATGTCGAGCGCAAAGGCGCCTTCGACCCGCAAAATGAGGGTGGCGGGCTCGGGCGGGGCATCGCCAATCCGCCTCGGCCAAGAGATCTTGATCGGCTCGCAATGGGTGGCTAAGCTCTCGCCAACGATTTCCGACCAGCCTGTGACGATATCGGACGCCGCAAAGCCTTGCGCCGCCAGTACGGGGCCTAAGGCTTCGTCGAGCAGATCGGACAAAGGGCGGACGGCGGGTTGTTTCATGGGGACTCGGGTATAGAAGTTACTTCCTTCTCCCGGACCGGAGAAAGAACTCAGTGTATATAACGAATACATCCTTTGTGGTAAATGAAAGGCGATTAGCCCTGTCCCTCGATCAAACCCTTCTCGATTGGTATGACCGCAACCGGCGCGTGCTGCCCTGGCGGGCGGCTTCGGGCGAGAAGGCTGACCCCTATCGCGTTTGGCTGTCCGAGATCATGCTCCAGCAGACGGGGGTGAAAACCGTTATCCCCTATTTCGAGGCCTTCACGACGCGCTTTCCGAGTGTGACCGATATGGCGCGCGCTGATCGCGACGAGGTACTGAGACTCTGGGCGGGGCTTGGCTATTATTCGCGGGCGCGCAACCTGCATGCCTGCGCGGTTGAGGTGGTCGAGCGGCATGGCGGGCGGTTTCCCGATACCGTCGAAGGCTTGCTGAAGCTTCCCGGTATCGGCGCTTACACGGCGGGCGCGATTGCATCCATTGCGTTTGGGCGGCGCGTTGTTGCGGTGGATGGCAATGTCGAGCGCGTGCTGTCGCGCGTGCATCAGGTGGAGGAGGCATTGCCGAAAGCGCGGCCCATCATCACGCGGTTGGCCGAGGCTTTGGTGCCGACCCGCGCTGGGGATTTTGCGCAAAGTCTGATGGATTTGGGGGCTACGATTTGCACGCCGAAAAATCCGGCGTGTGGTTTGTGTCCGTGGGCAAAGGAATGTGGCGCGCGCAAGGCTGGCACGATGCTGGATTATCCCAAAAAGCTCGCGAAGAAAGCCAAGCAGATGCGCTATGGCGCGGCCTTTATGGTGCGGCGGGCGGATGGCGCGGTGTTGATTGGTACGCGACCTGAGAAGGGCTTGCTCGGCGGTATGGTGGAAGTGCCGAATTCGGCGTGGACGGTGGCGCCTGTTGCGGCGTTCGAGCCGCCTGTGCTGGCGGAGTGGCGGCACTGCGGATCGGTTGACCACGTGTTCACGCATTTTCCGTTGCGGTTGGCGGTTTATGCGGCGGAGGTGGGAATGGCGTGTGATGCACCAGAACCCTATCGCTGGTCCTCGCCGAACGGGCCGGAGGGGGAAGCGTTG
>CANCAR010000155.1 GCA_947374125.1 Hyphomicrobiales bacterium
AACGGCAAGCCCGGTGGTTTGATGCGCTATGGCATTCCTGACTTTAAGATGGAAAAGACGCTGATCGACCGTCGCGTCGCGCAAATGGAAGCCGAAGGTGTTGAGTTTCATTGCAACACCCATGTCGGCGTCGATAAAACGATCGCCGAGCTAAAAGCTGCCTATGATGCTGTGATTCTAGCCGGTGGTTCGGAAAAGCCCCGCGATTTGCCGGTTCCGGGCCGCGATTTACAAGGCATCCATTTCGCGATGGATTTCCTGCCGCAGCAAAACCGTCGCGTGTCGCATGAATCGCTCAAATCAAACGAGCCGATTTTGGCCAATGGCAAGCATGTTGTGGTGATCGGGGGTGGTGATACGGGGTCAGATTGCATCGGCACATCGATCCGTCAGGGTGCGCTTTCGGTTACCCAGATCGAAATCATGGCTAGGCCGCCTGAAAAAGAAGACAAGCTCATGACTTGGCCAAATTGGCCGATGAAAATGCGCACCTCCTCTTCCCAAGAAGAAGGAGCGGAACGTGATTTTGCTGTCAATACGGTTTCGTTCTCCGGCGAAGATGGTGCGGTAAAAGCGCTCCACTGTGTTCGTGTCGACGAGAAGTTCCAACCCATCCCCGGCTCGGAATTCGAGCTGCGCGCCGATCTTGTGCTGCTCGCAATGGGCTTTGTCGCACCCATTGCCGATGGCATGTTGGCAGAAGCCCAAGTCAAGCTCGATCCACGTGGCAATGTGTTGGCCGATATGGTGGCCTACAAATCGAGCGTTGATAACGTCTTCGCCTGCGGCGACATGCGCCGCGGCCAGTCGCTCGTGGTGTGGGCGATCCGCGAGGGGCGTCAGGCGGCGCATAGCGTGGATAAGCAGTTAATGGGGAAGACGAATTTACCAAGGTGAGGGAAAATTAGGTTCCTTCTCCCATTGGGGAGAAGGAGATCGCGGAGCGATCGGATGAGGGACTAATGGTTATCTATTAGGTGAGCTTTAGGCCCTCACCCGTCTGCTCTGCAGACACCCTCTCCCAAAGGGAGAGGGAATAAAATGATCCTTACTTCACCTGCAACGCCTCTAACACCCGCTTTCCCGCATATCCATCCGGCCTCAACCCCCGTTTGCCTTGAAAGTCGCGAATCGCCTCTCGCGTCAGTGTTCCGATCCGACCGTTTGGCTCACCCACATCATAACCCAAAGTGGTGAGCGCTTGCTGGAGTTCGATACGCTGCTGAAGCCCCAAAATCGGATCATCGACAGGCCATGCGGCGCGGATGGAGGCAGCTCCAAAAATTCGATCCCCCAGCAAGGCGACACCCAACGCATAGGCGTCTGAATTGTTGTAGCGCTTGATCACGTCGTAATTGTCGGTCACGAGAAAAGCAGGGCCGTCTGCGCCGGCGGGAAAGAATAAATTAGCCTCGCCCCTTCGCGGCATGGATTGTCCATCCGCACGCCGCACGCCCCGGCTCGCCCATTCCTCAAACACCAAGCGATGCAGCCGATAATCAAAGCCATGCGGGATGGTCACCTCAAAGCCCCAAGGCAGTCCGTTTTGCCAACCATTCTGCTTCAAATAATTGGCCGTTGAAGCCAAAGCATCCGGCACGTTGGTCCAGATGTCCTTCTTGCCATCGCCGTCAAAATCAACGGCAAATTTCTGGAAAGACGATGGCATAAATTGTGTTTGCCCCATCGCACCCGCCCACGAGCCTTTGAAATCGACGCGTGCCACATGGCGCTGCTGCAAGATCAGCAAGGCCCCTATCAACTCATCCCGAAAATAGGTGCCGCGATACCCAACGGAGGCCAGGGTGGCCAGCGAACGGAGGATATCTTTGCCCCCCGTATAGCCACCAAAATTCGTTTCCATGCCCCAAACGCCGAGGATAACCGAGCGCTCGACACCATATCGCTGCTCAATCGCATCCAATGTTGACTGGTTGACGCCAGCCATTTTTGCTCCGCGCTCTAACCGGTTCGGGGACGTCGCAGAGGCGAGGTATTCCCAAATCGGCTTGACGAATTCCGACTGCTTTTTGGTGAGATCGATCACGTCCTGATCAGGCGTTAAACTCGACAACGCCGCCGAGAACGTGTCACGCGTCACCCCGCGTGCCCGTGCAACGGGCCATAAGCGGTCCAAAAAGCCCTTGAAACCCGTGGCACCGACGGATTGCTTTGCCGTTTCCGTTTTTGCTTTGGCCATTGCCACGTCGGACGGGAGACCCGAGGTAAACAATACGAGAGCAATGGCAGCAAAGAGCGGGGTTAACCGGGACATGTTCATCTGATTCATTGGAGGAGCGATGAAACCATTGAGCCGCAAAATGGTTTATTTTATCTTTATGACAGCTTGATCTAAGGGATTGGATAGACAGCATTCCCCCGCGTCCTGTTTTGCGCTACATGAAACCAAGCGCCTTGGCGTGCCCGAAATCCGAGTTTCGATTAAAGCGCTTCCCCATGTCCCGTATCCGCAAAGCCGTTTTTCCTGTTGCTGGTCTTGGCACCCGCTTCTTGCCAGCGACAAAAGCTATTCCCAAAGAAATGCTGCCCGTGGTGGACCGTCCGGTCATCCAGCACGTATTTGACGAGGCACGCTCGGCAGGCATCGAGCACTTCATCTTTGTCACCGGTCGTAACAAGGGCGTGATCGAGGATCATTTCGACATCGCCTTTGAGCTCGACCGGACACTGAAAGACCGCAATCGCGCATCTGATCTGGCCGAATTGGCGCGTGATCTGCCGATGGCCGGTACGACAAGTTTTACGCGCCAGCAGGAGCCGCTTGGTCTTGGCCACGCCGTATGGTGCGCACGCGATCTGGTCGGAGACGAACCTTTCGCCGTTTTATTGCCCGATATGCTTCACCAAAGCCCAACGCCATGCCTCAAATCCATGATGGACGCGCAAGCAGAATACGGCGGCAATTTCATTGGCGTTTATGCGGTGCCCGAGGATGAAACCCATCGCTATGGCATTGTGGATGTAGGCACCGGACCAAAGAGTGCTCTTCCGATTCGCCAAATGGTAGAAAAGCCACCGCAAGGAACAGCGCCGTCTAATCTCGCAATATCGGGCCGTTATATCCTCTCGCCCAAGATTTTTGATTTACTCGGGAGCCAAACACGCGGCGCGGGCGGTGAAATTCAATTGACCGACGCAATGGTAGCGCTGCAACAATCCGAACCGTTTTTCGCCCATGTTTTTGATGGCCGTGTTCATGACACTGGAACGAAACTGGGCTTTCTAACCGCGAACATCGCTTATGCGCTTGATCACGCCGAACTGGGTGGCGAACTTCGCGCGGCACTGCGTCAACTCCTCTAAGGAACCCTAATTTTGGCCAACACCCCTGCAATCCTGTCCGCCCGCCGAACGCTCTCAACCGAAGTCGCTGGTCTAGCCTCACTCGTGGAAGCGATGGAGGGCGATCTGGGTCTGGCCTTCAGCAAAGCCGTAGACACCATTCTTGCCACGCCCGGTCGTGTGATCATTTCTGGCATGGGAAAATCAGGGCATGTTGGCCGCAAAATCGCTGCAACGATGGCCTCCACAGGCACGCCCGCGCATTTCGTACATCCCGGCGAAGCAAGCCACGGCGATCTTGGCATGATTCAGCCGGATGATGTGATTCTGGCGATGTCATGGTCCGGGGAATCCTCTGAGCTTGCCGATATCATCGCCTATGCAGAGCGTGATCACGTCAAGCTCATCTCGATCACCTCGCAAGCCGAAAGCTCACTTGCGAAAGGCTCCGATATTTGTCTTTGCCTGCCGCGTGCCAAAGAAGCATGTCCAAACGGGCTCGCCCCAACCACCTCTACAACCATGCAATTGGCGCTGGGTGACGCGTTGGCGGTCGCATTGCTCGAAAGCAGAGGCTTTACCTCACAAGATTTTCGGCGTTTCCACCCCGGCGGTAAGCTCGGTGCGCAGTTGCGCCAGGTCGGTGCGGTTATGCATACAGGCGAACGATTGCCGCTCATAAGCGCAGGGATGCCTATGTCTGAGGCCGTGCTAACGATTAGCGCCAAGGGCCTCGGTTGCGTGATCGTTGCTGCCGCCGATGGCAAGCTCGCAGGCCTCGTAACGGATGGCGATTTACGCCGCCATATGGCACCCGATCTGCTCGGACGACCGGTTGAAGACATCATGACGAAATCGCCCAAGACCGTCTCTACCGATACCCTCATCGCCGAAGCGCTCGAGATTATGGAGAGCCGCAAGATCAGCTCGCTGGTGGTGGTGGCAGACGAGAAGCCCGTAGGCCTTATCCACATTCTCGATCTGTTGCGAATTGGGGCTGCCTAATCAGATCCAGCCCTGCAACTCGCGAGTCACGACCTGTTCGATCACATCGATACCGGGCTCGGAATCATTCAAGCAAGGCACATAAGCGAATTTTTCTCCGCCGTGATGCATGAAATGCTCACAGTTTTCGCCCTCGATTTCTTCCAATGTTTCAAGGCAATCGGCTGCAAAGCCCGGTGCGATCACCAGCACCTTTTTGATACCCTTTTCGGGTAACTCGCCCATCGTATCGATCAGATAGGGCTTCAGCCACTCTTCTGTTCCAAAGCGAGACTGAAAGCACACCATAAATTTGTCACTGGTAAGCCCAAGCGCTTCGCGCAGCAAACGACCCGTTTTCATGCATTGGCAATGATAGGGGTCACCCTTCATCAAATAGGATTTTGGCACACCGTGGAAGGACGCCACAATCATATCGGGCTCAAAATCGATTTCAGCCTGCTTGGCGCGGATAGAAGTAACCAGAGACTGAATATAAGCGGGATCGTCATGCCAAGGGGCCGCCACCCGCACCGCAGGCTGCCAGCGCATCTGCATCAGCGTTTCAAATGCCTTGTCACAGGCGGTCGCAGACGTTGCCGCACAGGATTGCGGATAAAGCGGAACGAGCAAAATTCGGTCACACCCTTGCGCCTGTAGCGCCTTGATCCGCTCCGACGTCGAAGGATTACCGTACCGCATACCCCAATCCACAACAATCCGGTCGTCAACGCCCTTGAGCCGCTCAGCAAGCTTTTCAGCCTGCGATCGCGTAATGGTCTTCAACGGGCTCTCATTGCGCTCTTTGTTCCAGATCGTATCGTAATCCTTGCCCTTCCGGCCCGGGCGAACGGTCAGGATAATCAGGTTCAAAATCGGCCACCACAAAAGGCGTGGCACCTCAATCACACGACGATCCGACAAAAATTCCTTCAAATAACGGCGCATCGACCAATAATCGGTGGCATCGGGTGTGCCGAGATTGAGCAGCAAAACGCCAATCTTGCCGAGGTTAACCGGCGGATGGTCGCTCGGAAGCATTACTTCTGCGCGGCGCGCGGCGGGTCGTAGCATCGCAGTCATCGAAATCCTCTTGCGGGTACCGCCGTAAACGAAACCTTTGTACACCATACGGCGGTCTTGCCGTTCGGATTGTCAAAAGCGTGATTTAAGACGAAATGGCAAGCTTTTCTATGCATTGGCCACAAGTTGTCATGTAAGAGAGGGATAAAGCAGATTTTGATCCCTGCACGATAATCGGCAGTTGGCTTGCTTATGGCGCAGGATCGCGCTACTTGCGAGACGTTATTTGAAGAGGTTCCAGCCATGGTAAAATCCGGACAAATCAATATCAAGAATTTGGTCACGCTGATCAGCGTTGGCGTTCTGGTTGGTACCGAATTTATCGGCGTCGCGATTGCCGCCGGATGGGCCATTGCCGGTCTTTTCCAGCTGGGCAATACCATTGCGCTCGTCTTGATGGTGGCTTTCGGCGCGTTGAGCATCTACGCGCTCTACGAATTTATGAAGCGGGCAGTTTCACTGGAGCCGATCCGCGGATAACAGCTTTGATGCGTTTTGAAATGTTATAATATTACATTTTTCTTTCGGGCAGCTTCATCCACTGGTATAAGGGTCCTCTTTAAGCCAGCATCGCGGTTCAGATGACTCACGCGCACCCCCATTCCGAACATAAGCATAAGCCTTCACGCTTTAAGGCGGAAGGGAGCAGAATTTCCCCTTTGCGGCTTTCGGTTTTAAACCGAATTCTGGGCTCTGCGGCGTTACTTGTTATCCTTTGGCTCGCTGTTTTCGCGGTGATGCAATGAGACCCTTGCGCACTGCCTCAATTCATCTTCACGATTTAACATTGGGGTATGATCAACACCCCGCGGTACACCACCTCGACGGCACCTTCGCCGCAGGCAGTCTAACGGCCGTCGTTGGTCCCAATGGGGCGGGAAAATCGACGTTGCTTAAAGCCCTTGTCGGAACGTTGGAACCGCTTGGGGGATCGCTTGCCCTTTCGCTGGCCGGCGCCCGAGTCGCATATTTACCCCAATCCGCCGATTTGGAACGGGATTTTCCGATTTCCGTCGAAGATTTAGTGGCAATGGGCCTTTGGCGCACAATCGGCATCTTTGGATCCATCTCGCGGG
>CANCAR010000156.1 GCA_947374125.1 Hyphomicrobiales bacterium
CAAGAAATCATTCGCAAGAAACGGGACGGGTTTGAACTCACGGTAGATGAGATCGCGCCCTTTATTGCAGGCCTTACCGATGGCCGGGTGACGGACGCGCAATCCGCGGCCTTTGCGATGGCGGTGTTTTTTCGTGGCATGACGATGCCTGAGCGCGTGGCGCTTACGGCAGCGATGATGCGGTCTGGCACGGTGCTTGACTGGTCGGATATGCCGGGGCCGGTGCTCGACAAGCATTCCACCGGCGGGATTGGCGACAATGTGAGCCTGATGCTCGCGCCAGCGGTGGCGGCGTGTGGCGGCTATGTGCCGATGATTTCCGGCCGCGGGCTCGGCCATACCGGCGGCACGCTGGATAAGCTCGATTCCATTCCGGGCTATGTGTCCCAACCCGACCTCGCTTTGTTTCGCAACGTGGTGCGCGAGACGGGTGCGGCGATTATCGGCCAGACGGCGGATTTGGCCCCTGCGGACAAAAAACTCTATTCAATCCGTGATGTGACGGCGACGGTTGAATCGATCGCGCTGATTACCGCTTCCATCCTATCGAAAAAACTGGCGGCTGGATTGCAAGGCCTTGTGATGGATGTGAAGACCGGCAGCGGTGCCTTTATGTCCACGCTGGAAGGATCACGCGATTTGGCGAAAAGCCTCGCCGATGTCGCAACCGGGGCGGGCTTGCCGACCACCGCGCTGATTACCGATATGGACGAACCTTTGGCGTCTGCTGCTGGCAATGCGGTGGAAGTGATGAACGCGATAGATTATCTCACCGGTGCCCATCGTGACCCACGCTTGCATGAAGTGGTGGTGGCGTTGGGCGCAGATATGCTGCTGATTGGCGGATTGGTATCTACGCTGGAAGAAGGCCGGACAAAGCTCGAAAACGCGATTTCGAGTGGCATGGCAGCCGGGCATTTTCAGCGGATGGTAACGGCGCTTGGTGGCCCTGCCGATCTGATGGAACGCCCAAAAACGCATTTACCCGCTGCGCCCGTTATGCGGCCCATTTTCCCGCACTCCACTGGTTTTGTCTCAACGATTGCGACCCGCGATATTGGTCTAGCCGTTGTGGCACTTGGCGGCGGGCGAACAAGGGCGGAAGATGGCATTGACCATGCGGTTGGATTCACCGCGCTTGCCGCCACTGGCGATGCGGCGCTACACGATAAGCCCATAGGCTTTGTGCATGCGCGCACCGAAGCAGCGGCGGATATGGCGGCCCGTGCGCTCCAAGCCGCATATCATATCGGCCTGGAAAAGCCCGTAGCACGGCCGCTGGTGCATGATCGGTTTCAAGGTAAAGGATTATAAAAATGGGTTTTCTGGTTGCACTCGGGTCGGGTGATCCTGATCCTTGGGTTAAGCAATTTCGGGCGCTTTTACCGGATCGGCCTGTGTTTAAACTCGGGGAAGATTATGATCCGGACGCCATCGAATTTGCGATGACCTGGTATCACCCGCCCGGCTCGCTGGCCGGATTGCCGCGGCTGAAGGCAATCTTTTCGATGGGGGCGGGCGTTGATCATCTCTTTCGCGATCCGAACCTTCCCGATGTGCCGATGACCCGTGTGGTGGATCCCGATCTGACCCAGCGGATGACCGAATATGTCGTGCTACACACCCTTTCGATCTTAAGACAAACGCGGCGCTATCTCACCCAGCAAAACAAATCGCTCTGGCTGGATGATGATTGGCAGCCTGCTGCTGGCGATGTGCGCGTCGGTTTGATGGGGCTTGGAGTGTTAGGCACGGATGCGGCGCAGAAGCTCACAATCATGGGCTTTGACGTGGCAGGATGGAGCCGGTCGCCAAAAGCCATCGACGGTATAAAGACCTTCGCGGGCGATGCTGAATTGCCCCGTTTTCTCGCCCGCACCGATATCTTGATCGTCCTTTTGCCTTTGACGACAGAGACGCGCGGGATCATCAATGCCAAGCTTTTAAGAGGCTTGGCGCGCGATGGACGGGTGAAAGCGCCCTCTCTGATCAATGCAGGCCGGGGCGGGTTGCAGGTCGAGACCGAGCTTCTCGCCTGTCTCGACGATGGCACGCTGCATGAGGCGGTTCTCGACGTGTTTCAGACCGAACCTTTGCCTGCCCCATCGCCGCTCTGGTTGCACCCGAAAGTCACGATCACGCCGCATAACGCCTCTGTGTCGGACCCCATCGCGGTTGCTCGCGAGATTGCAGCACAAGTGCGGCGCGTTGAGCGTGGCGAAGCGCTGCTCAATACGGTGAACCGCACGAAGGGGTATTAGGGCATTATCCGCCGGATCGATGTAATCGATCCTGCACCTTTGGCCTCAATGCGTTGAACGGCCTTAGACAAGGGCTCGCTGACCACCAGCATCTGATGGCCGCTGGCGTGGAGCAGTGTTGCAGCATCGCGCATCATGCCGACATGGCCCTTCCAGAACACGAGATCGCCGCGTTGAAGGCCGGAAAGGTCGGGTGATACCGCTATCGCGTTCCCCACAGTGCTTTCCTGCATATCGGTGTCGCGCGGGGCAGCAATGCCTGCCGCATCCAGCGAGACCTGCACCAAGCCGGAGCAATCAAGGCCGAGGCTGGTTTTTCCGCCCCAAAAATAGGGAATACCAATGAATCGCTCGGCAATGGTAACAAAATCGGGTTCGCAAGCGCCGACAGGCACCAGATGATCCGCGATCACATAATGGCCGCGATGGGTGATCGCGAACTGGTCTTTGGTGTCAACGATGGTCAACCGGCTCCCGAGCGACAAAGCGGCCATGGGGGGCAGTTTGATGCTTGGCCCGCCATAGAGAAAACTTCGCAAAACGGCAACGCGATGGGTCGGTGTTGCAAGGTCAGATGTCAGCGCTTTAGACGGCATGAAGCCGACATAGGAATCGCGCTCCAACTGGCCCCAGCTCCAGCCTTCTTCATCCGTATCATAGACCAAGAAGATTTCGCCATGCAGCGCTTCGGTGTCGAGCGGCGCATCGGGCACCGGCGCACGTCTTAGGTCGCCTGATCCATCGAACACGATTTTCGGCGTACCCGCCACATAGCGCGGCGCCTCGACACGGCCACGAAGCGTATCAGCTGCGAGATCAGGGCGGGCGGGTGTCAAACGGCGATCTGGCGGGCTCATCGTGGTAAATCCTTGGCGCGGGCAACAATCAAGTCACCGATCTTTTCGACAAATAGGGCACCTTTGACGGTGCGTTGAATGATCACATTACGCCGATCAGCCTCATCGCGACGGCGGCTGACAAGCTCCAACGCGCCCATCGTATCGAGCGCGCGGGTAATGACAGGCTTCGTCACCCCGAGCTTGGCCGCAAGCCCGCGCACGGTATGCGGTGGCGTCTCCAGATAGACGGTGAGTAAAATCGTTATTTGACGGGCCGAGAAATCATGCCCGCCGTCCCGCACAAGGCCAAGCGTGACATCATGCCAAAGGTTCAGCGCTTCTGAGGGACGAAGAACAACACTCATACCCGTTTCCGATTGTTACGGAGGCGTTATAGTCTGATGCGGGGGGCTGTGGCAAGGAGTGGCGTATTTTCGTCCACTTTGTGATGTGATATGATCCTTTAATGTCGTCTAACCTCGCTTTGGAACGCCATGATTTGCTTTCAAAGCTTCGCGGGCTCGAAGTGCCCTTGCGAGAACGTGGCGTCACATCCCTTCATCTTTTTGGCTCCCGTGCGAGGGATGATTTTCGCTCCGATAGTGACTTAGATCTGCTCGTAGGTGTGGATTCAAAGCGTCGGTTCAGCCTCATCGATCTGGCGCATATTGCCGTTGTTGCTTCGGAATGCACAGGCCTTGCTGCAAATCCGGTTATTGCCTCCGATGCAAATGCTGACTTTATCGGTCGCATTCATGATGATTTGATCGAGGTGTTTTGCTAGCCAATACCTAACCCGCCGCACTAACCCTCAACCTCACTCGGCGAGACCTCGTAGCGGGTCGAGCAGAATTCACAGGTGACGCCGATGAGGCCGTCATCTGCCACCATTTCTCGGCGCTCCGCGGGGGGAAAGCCTTTGATCATGGTCAGAATGCGATCCCGCGAACACCTGCATTGCGCGGTGACGGGTTCGGCGTCAAATACCCTCACGCCACTTTCGTGGAACAAGCGGTAGAGCAGCGCTTCGCTGGTGAGCGTGGGATCAATGAGCTCGTGGTCTTCAACCGTTTCAACGAGGAGACGCGCCTCGGTCCAGGCGTCGTCTTCGCCGAATTGCAAAATGGCGGCCCCCTCGGGCGCATCGCCGGGGTGAAGGTCGGCGCTACGCTGACGCTCGGGTGAGGTCGGCATGAACTGGGCCATAACGCCGCCTGTCCGCCAAACCGGCGACATGCCACCCAAACCATCCGCCTGTAGGATACGACCGACCGCTAACCGAACGCGAGTGGGGATTTGCTCGGATTGGCGGAAATATTGCTGCGCCGCCTCTTCCAGCCCCTGGCCATCCAGCCCGACAATGCCTTGATAGCGCGACATATCGTTGCCCTGATCAATCGTGAGACCAAGTTGCCCGCGACCGAGCACATCGGCAGGCAACATGCCTTCGACAAGCTTTGCCGCATTGAACCGGGCATAGCCCCGCACGCGATCAGGGGCCTCGTAATCGACCACTAACAGGTCGACGGGGCCATCGGTCCGCGTCTGGATTTGAAAGCGCCCTTCGAATTTGAGCGCTGAGCCCAACAAGACCGCAAGCGTTGCAGCCTGTCCTAGTAGCTCGGAGACCGGATCAGGATAGGCATGGCGGCGCAAAATCTCGTCGATCATAGGCCCGAGCCGAACCGCGCGCCCGCGAATATCCAGCGCCTCTACCGTGTAAGGTAAAACTTGATCGTCCGATAAGCGCACGCCGAAATCTGTCATCATCAGGCAACCGCGCCGAGGCACCAGGCCAGAATGCCTTTTTGGGCGTGCAGGCGATTTTCTGCCTCGTCAAACACGACCGATTGCGGCCCGTCCATGACTTCGTCCGTTACCTCTTCGCCCCGATGGGCGGGCAGACAATGCATGAACAGCGCCTTTGGGCTTGCGAGCTTCATCAGCTTGCTGTTGACCTGATAGGGCAAGAGCAGATTATGCCGCCGTCCGGCATCCTCATCACCCATCGACACCCAGCAATCGGTGACGACGCAATCGGCGCCCTCGGCAGCATCTTGTGGGCTGCGGGTTACGGTGACGCGTGCGCCTTCATTACGCGCCCAAGCGATCAGCTCTGCGGTCGGCGAAAGCTCTTCAGGGGCGGCGATTTTGAGCTGGAAATCAAACCGCGCGGCGGCGTGAACCCACGAGGTGAGTACGTTATTAGCATCCCCCATCCAAGCAACAGTTTTGCCTTGAATGGATCCATTATGCTCCTCATAGGTCATGACATCGGCCATAATCTGGCAGGGGTGCGAGACTTTGGTCAGCCCATTGATCACCGGCACGGATGCGTTTTCAGCCAATTCGCGCACTTTGGCGTGATCAAGCGTACGGATCATGATGGCATCGACGAAGCGGGATAACACGCGCGCGGTATCGGCGATGGTTTCGCCGCGGCCAAGCTGCATCTCAGCGCCCGTCAGCATGAGCGTTTCACCACCGAGTTCGCGCATACCGACATCGAAGGAAACTCGTGTCCGCGTTGAGGGCTTGTCGAAAATCATCGCCAAGACCTTGCCTTCCAACGGACGATCCTTTGCGCGACCACCCGCCGCACGGGCTGCGCTCCTTGCGGATTTGATGCTGCCCGCATGGTGCAAGATCGTGCGGAGCTGATCGGAAGAGAAATCGGTCAGGTCAAGAAAATGCTTCGGCGAACTCTTTGTCGTGGAGGAGGTCATGCGCCAACCGCTTTCTTCTGTGCCATGCCCATATCGGCCTCAATCTGCCCACACGCGCGATCAATCCGCGCCAGCGCATCGGCGACAATGGCTTCATCGATGATTAAAGGGGGTAGAAGGCGGACGACATTATCGCCCGCGCCAACCGTCAAGAGATGTTCTTTTAAAAGGGCGGCGGTCATTTCGGTATTCGGTACCGCCATTTTAAGACCAACCAGAAGACCTTCACCACGCACCTCGGCGATGAGGCGCGGATGGCGGTCCTTCATCTCCGCAAGGCGCTGTTTAAAGAGCAGAGCAATTTTTTCGACGTGTTCGAGAAAGCCGGGGGCTAGAATAACATCCAGAACGGCATTGCCGACCGCCATTGCGAGCGGATTACCGCCGAATGTGGAACCGTGCGTACCAGCCGTCATGCCCTTTGCGGCCTCAAAGGTCGCCAGACACGCACCCATTGGAAAGCCGCCGCCAATGCCTTTAGCCAACGCCATC
>CANCAR010000157.1 GCA_947374125.1 Hyphomicrobiales bacterium
GAAGGTGAACATTTCGACGATGCATAAGATCCTATTCATCAATAGCTTCGTCGATTTGAAGCAGGAAAAGCCCAAACTGGAAGAGCCGTTGACCTTCATCGCGCGCCAGAACGAGTTGATGAAAGAAGATGTGATGACGGTGATCAACATTTTCGGTTCCGCTGGTAAGGCGGGCGATGCGTTGCATTCGATAGGCGCCCTCCAATGACCATGGAAGCGCTGATTTTTGATTGCGATGGTGTACTCGTCGATACCGAACGCGATGGCCATCGTGTGGCGTTCAACGCTGCCTTTGCGGATGCTGGATTGGATCTATCGTGGTCCGTCGAGCGCTATGGTGAATTGCTGACTACAGGTGGCGGCAAAGAGCGGATGGTACGTCATTTTAATGAGACGGGATGGCCAAAAGGGGTTGACGATAAGGATGCCCTGATTGCGCTTTTGCATAAAAAGAAAACCGAGCTTTTCACCCGATTGATCGAGGCGGGTGCATTGCCCTTGCGCCCGGGGGTCGAAAGGCTGGTGGATGAAGCACTGGGTGCTGGGCTGACCATTGCGGTCTGCTCAACCTCGAATGAAAAATCGGTTCGGGCTATTGTTGAGCAATTGCTTGGCGCGAAACGTGCGCCAAAGATCACGATTTTTGCGGGCGACATTGTTGCTGCCAAAAAGCCTGATCCGGCCATCTATAATCTGGCAGCAGAAACGCTTGGCCTTAAGCCTGCCCAATGCGTGGTGATCGAGGATAGCCATATCGGATTAAGTGCCGCAAAAGCAGCCCGTATGAACTGCATCGTGACGATGTCGCCCTATACGGCGGAGGAAGATTTCGCTTCTGCTGATCGGGTTGTTTCCGACTTGGATCAGGGCATTACACTTGACGTGTGCCAATCCCTCGTGGCTTTGCGAGCCGGCCGGTAAGCCACTCCCTCGGCGCTCTTATAAAATTCTATTTCTTTGGCAAAGGCACGGCCATGCCCACATATTTCCTGAGCGCCTCGCCCGTATTCTTCAAATTACGAGACGTGTTCGGGCGGTCGACGAACAGAAGGCCTAGATAGAGCAGGTCGATGAGAAATAATTGGCTGATACGGCCTTCGAGAAAGTCGCCATAGAGCGGCACTTGAGGGGTGGAACTTTGCCAAGTGGTAAACACAATGCTTGCCGCCTGCGCCACCGCCGATTCAGCATCATTGGTAATGGCAATTGTCGTAGCCCCGTTCTCACGGGCAACCGATAACGCATTGGCAATACCGAGCGTTGTGCCTGTATGGGACACGCCGATCATAACGCATTGGGCATCGAGATTGGCCGCCGCAATGATCTGCGAATAGGTATCATTATAGGCCGCGACATCGAGGCCTGCCTTCATGAAAAGATGGGCAGCCTCTTCGCACATCGCGGCTGCACCACCGACGCCGATGAAAACAACTTTTTTCGCAGCGCGAATAGCTGACACCGCGCGCTGTAAGCGATCCCCATCCAATAGGCGCTGAGTGCCTTGCATGTTAGCGGCTAGCAGCATGACAAGATTGCCGCTCGTCGTGATGAGCGAATCCCCCTCGTCAATCTCGAAGGGGATGTTCGCGAAGGTAGAGCGGTTACCCACTGCCTCAGCGAGAGACAACTTCATATCCGAAAAACCCTGATATCCCAGCGCTCTACTGACCCGACTAATAGTGGCCTCGCTCAAACCGAGTAAGCGCGCCAATTCGGTGATGGAAAAATCAAGCCGCGTGCCCGCGTTTTCACGCAAATAATCGGCTACAATTTTTTCTGATTTCCGAAGGCTCGCGTAACGTTCCTGGATTCGATAGACGAGTTCGTTGGCGTGTCGCGTTGGCGCGTTCAAGGCGGTCATCCTAAAAATATTTTTCTCAAATCTATTTAGTGCTCTGTCATCGCTATTCCAAGGGCTAAATTGCTGAACCGCTTACTGAATTTGCGCTAAGGCTTCTCAAAAATGCGGTTAAAGGACTCATTTTTCTGAAAATAGAAAATTTTTTTTCGTGGTTTTGGAAATTTTTTTCTTGAAAAAATTAATGGTATGATGTTTTATAGGTGCATTGAAAATGCAATGAAATTCGTAAAAATATGCGAATTTTGGAGGAAATATGTCGACACCATCGTCATCCGCGAATGCGCCATCACGAGAACTTTTGGAGAAAATTTTTCGAACGGCCTATAAAATCCGCGTGTTTGAGACGGAAGGCATAAAACTATACCGCCAAGGTCTGATTCGTGGCTATTTCCACCCTTATCTTGGCCAAGAGGGAATCGCGACTGGCGTTTGTGCGGCTTTGAGAGAGGGCGATTTTATCGCGTCTACCCATCGTGGTCATGGCCACTGCATTGCTTGGGGTGCGGATGTAAACCGCATGGTTGCCGAGCTTCTCCAAAAAGAATCCGGTTATTGCAAGGGCTTTGGTGGCTCGATGCATATTGCTGACATTAAAGCAGGTAATCTTGGAGCGAACGGAATTGTTGGTGCTGGAACGCCGCTCGGCGTTGGCGCTGCGCTTGCGAACCAGATCAAAGGCTCGGATGCCGTGACTGTTACGTTTACGACTGACGGCGCTTCCAATAACGGCACGTTTCTTGAGTCGCTTAATTTGGCGGCTATTTGGAATTTAGCTTTCGTTCTGGTGATCGAGAATAACCAATATGCTGTGTCGACGAAGATTGAAGAATCGACGCGCGAGACCGATCTCTACAAGCGAGGAATCGCAATCGGCGTTCCGAGCTTCCAGGTCGATGGTAATGATCCAATCGCGGTGCACGATATTACGCGCGAGGCGGTTGAGATGTGTCGTCGTGGCGAAGGCCCCGTCCTCATTGAGGCGCGGACCTTCCGGCATATGGGCCATCATGTGAACGATCCGGGTAAGTACATGCCGGAAGACAAGCTTGCCTATTACAAGGCCCGCGACCCGGTCGATCGTGCGCGCGCTGCCTTCATGGATATGGGTGGGGCGGACAAGGCTGAAATCGAAAAAATTGAAGCGGAAATTGCGGCAGAGTTTGAAAGTGCTGTCGAATTTTCAACCGCGAGTTCTGAGGTTTCGATTGAAGACTTTCGTGAATTTGCAGTTGGTTATTGAGATCGGAATGAGGGAGTAAACATTATGGCATTCCGTGAATTAATGTATCGCGAAGCTTTACGTGAAGCGATTGATGAAGAAATGGCGCGCTCGCCAGAGGTTTTTATCATTGGCGAGGGGATTGCCGAGCGCGGCGGTTCCTACAAAGTCACCGAAGGTCTGCTCGCGAAATATGGCCCCAAGCGCGTTCGCGATACGCCGATTGCGGAAGCGGGCATGATCGGTGTTGGCGTTGGCGCTGCCATTGCTGGAGCGCGGCCAATCGTTGAAATTCTCTATGTTGATTTCGCGATGTTGGGCATGGACATGATTGTCAACCAGGCCGCGAAATTCCGTTTGATGACGGGTGGTGAGGGCCGCGTTCCTTTCGTGCTTCGTACCCAAGGTGGCGCAGGCGGTGGCGTTGCGGCCCAGCACTCGCAAAGTTTGGAAGCGCTGTTCTATCACATCCCCGGTTTGCGCGTCGTGATGCCGTCTTCGCCAGCGGACGCGAAGGGTCTATTGAAATACGCCCTACGTCAGTCCGACCCGGTGATGTTTTTGGAGCATAAGCATCTCTATATGACCAAGGGCCTTGTTCCCGATGGCGAACATATCGTGGAATTCGGCAAGGCGGACATTAAGCGCCCCGGTAAAGATGTGACGCTGATTGCTTGGTCAAACATGGTGCCAACGGCTCTCGCTGCAGCCGAAGAACTAGCCGCTCAAGGCATCGAAGCCGAAGTGCTTGATCCGCGCACGCTGGTGCCGCTCGACAAAGCGATGATCCTCGCTTCCGTTTCTAAAACCAAGCGCGCCGTCATCGTGCAGGAAGCCAATCGGCGGGGTGGTGTTGCGTCCGATATCTGCTCGATCATTCAAGAAGAACTCTTCTACGATCTCGATGCACCAATTGAGATTGTCGCGGGCTTAGACATTCCGATCCCCTTCAATCTGACGCTCGAAAAGGCATCTGTACCGCAAAAGAGCGATGTCGTAGCCGCCGCACGTCGCGCGCTGCATCAGGATCCCTTGGGGCTCGCCGCACAATAATCGTCAGGCCCCCTTCATTTCGCATGAAATGGTCGGTGGGTGAAGGAATAGACACTATGGCACAATCCATTCTATGTCCTCAGGTCGGACAGGATTTGACGGAAGCAAAAGTCGTAGCGCTGCACGTCAAGCTCGGCGATATGGTCAAGAAAGGCGCGATTGTCGCCGAAGTTGAATCCGAAAAAGCGAGCTTCGAGGTTGAGGCTTTCGCTACGGGGACCGTGATTGCGCTGCCCTATAAAGTGGGTGATACGGCAACGGTGCTTGAGCCTCTCGTGGTTCTGGGTACGGCTGACGAGGCAAAGGCTGCCGCATCCGCACCCGCGGCCGCGCCAAAGGCGATGGGCGCTGCAGCAGCTGCACCCTCCAAGGCATCAAAGGTTAACGCTCCGCGTGCATCTGAGCGCGCATCGGATGGTGTGCTACGCTCATCGCCTTTGGCCCGCCGTATCGCGTCCGAAGCAGGCATTGAGCTGGCAACCCTAGCCGGTACGGGACCAAAAGGAGCCGTTGTTTTACGCGATGTTGAGTCGGTCATTGCGAACGGTCACGCCAATTCGCAGGCCGCGCAAAACGCCAATGGCAAGGGCGGACTGGCGATAAAATCTCTGAAAAATGGCAGTGGTCATCCTATCGTGTTCATTCACGGATTTGGGTCTGATCTTTCCTCATGGCGGCCCTTTGTTGCCTTGCTTTCGATTGGCAACCCGATGATTGGGATTGATCTTCCAGGCCATGGTGGATCGGTTGGCGCAACCGCGAAGGATTTTGATCAGCTTGTTGCCGATGTTGCTGCCTCCCTCTTGGCGGCGGGGCATCATCGCGTGCATTTGGTTGGTCATTCACTCGGCGCGGGTGTTTCCGCCGCACTCACGAAAATAGCTGGCATTGACGTCCGCTCGCTCACACTTCTGGCACCCGCCGGACTTGGAGCCCGCATCGATGGTGATTTTGTCCACGGCTTCTTAAGCGCCACATCGGAAAGCGCACTGGCGCGTTGGATGCAGCAGCTTGTTCACACGCCAAAAGCACTGCCCGCAGCCTTTGTTCGCGCTACCCTGAGCGCACGCGAGGGCGGCGACCTTGCCGCCAAACAGAGGCAACTCGCCAACGCGGTTTTTGAAGGCTCGACGCAACTCTTCTCCGTCGTTGATGCCCTTCATCACTATAGCGGCCCCTGCCGCGTGGTGGTGGGGCGGCGCGATAGCGTCATTCCAGCCGATCACGTCGAAAACCTGCCGGGCCATGTCGCCGTTCATCGCCTTGAGGCGGTCGGCCATTTGCCGCAGGTTGAAGCCACAGAACTCGTCTCGCGGCTCGTCGCAGAAACGGTGCGCGCCGCCGGATGATACCCTCTCCCAGCTCATTAGGATTGTGTCATTCATCCTCATGGTGACACCCCTCCCTTTGAGCGAGACTTGGCGGCGTTCTTCGTGAGCGCCGCCATTTTTTTATGCGAGGGTGGGGTTATGCCGAACAAATCGAGATGAAAGAGCCACTGGAAATGTCAGCCTTTATGATGAAGGTCTTAGGCAAGCAAAATCCTTGCTGAAGTGATCGCTCCAGTACAATGCGGCTAATAAATAAGTGTGAAATTGAAGATAGCATACAAGAAAAGCCCTATGGCGACTCAATTCTTGAAGTAATTTTCACGATGCCAACGAATATAATGGGGACTTGGTCGATCCATCGATCGCGTGGGCAAAAGCACACGACCACTTTTATTGATGAAGTTTTTTACGCTTTCAAAATCGTTCACGTGTCGCGAGATAAGGATTTCGAGATCGTCCGATAAGCTGATCAAGCCCCGATCAAACATCCAGTGAGCGGTTCCGGATAATGCGATCCCATTGTGAATTATGTCAGGACCTCCATTTTGTACTGGCCGGATATGTGCGGCATCAACCTCGGCGCGGCCACCTCCATTGATGAACTTAAGGCCCGTTATTGCGCAGCGCTCGTCATAAGCGCGAAGGACAATTCGGCGGAACACACGGTCACGCACTGCACGGCTTGTGAACATCGCGACACGCAGCCGCTCGGTTTCGAGAGCGTATGGTGCCTGATCCTCCGCAAAACTGGGGACAGG
>CANCAR010000158.1 GCA_947374125.1 Hyphomicrobiales bacterium
CCTATGAAATTTCAAATTACGCCCGCCCCGGTTCAGAATGTCGGCACAATCTCCTCTACTGGCGATACGGCGAATATGCCGGCATCGGTCCCGGTGCCCATGCAAGGCTCGTTACCGACAAAGGCCGGATGGCCTTGGCAAACGAGAAACACCCTGAGACTTGGCTGAAGTCCGTCAAAGCCAATGGACACGGCACGGTCGAGGAGGAGTACCTTCAAGCCTCCGATCAGGCGAACGAGTTTTTGCTGATGGGTCTGCGCCTTGCAGAAGGTATCGATCCCAAGCGGTTTGCGGCCCTCGCTGGTCGATCATTTGACCCGACGAGGATTAGCGAACTGGTAGACGATGGATTTATTGCCGTCACGCCATCCGCTAAATTCGTGGTGACAAAAAAAGGCGCGCCCGTTTTAAACGCGGTTGTTGCCCGACTTTCAATTTAGCGAAAAGCGGACGGCGCATCCTCGAGCTTGGCCGTTCCATCCTTAACCACTTGCACGACAATGGCACCGCGTTGGGTCGTTCCATCTGGTCTAAACCGAAACAGGCCATCAACACCAATCACGCCCTCGGGTCCTGCTAATTGCGCTTCATCAAACGCGCGGTCACCGGCCCTTTTACGCAACGCATTGGCGAGAAACACCGCGTCATAGGCCAAAGTTGCAATTCGTACCGGTTCGCTGCCAAATTTTGTCCGGTAACGCGCCGCAAATGCCTCAAAACCGACTTTATTCGGCATCGCGAACCAACCATTTTGAAACTGCGATACGGCAAAAAGCCGTGGATCGTCCCAAACGCTGGTTCCAAGCAGTTGGATTTTTTTCGAGTCAATTCCAGCCGAGATCAAAGCCTTGCCCGCCGAAGCAGCGCCGTCGCCATTTTCTGGAATAAACAGTGAATCGATCTGATCCTTGATCGTAGCAATCCGCTTTGCTGCCGAATCAATGGAGGTTTCCGAATAACGTTCAATCGCCAGCACGCGGATACCCCGCTTCGCCGCCCCGTCTTGCAATACAGCATTCACAGCCGAGCCGTAGGGCGTATCCGGAATAAGCGCGCCAAGTGATTTCTTGCCCTTGGAGGCGGCATAATCAAGAATGCGTTCAACATCAGATTGCGGCATAAAGCTCAGCAAATAAACGCCGCGGCCCGCCACGCCCGCATCGGTCGAAAACCCAATAACCGGCTTACCCGCCGCACGCGCAACGGATCCAACGGTTTGAACTGAAGACGCGAGCAAAGGGCCAATAAAGGCCGATGCCCCTTCCGCAATAGCTTGCTTGGCGGCCTCCCGCGCCCCATCGGGCGTGCCGCGATCATCTTTAACAATCAGATCAATCGTCGCACCGGAGAATTCCGACATTGCCATATCAGCAGCGTTCTTCAACGACAGCGCAACATTGCCAGTGGCACCCGTTGCCGAAAGTGGCAAAATAAGCGCAACCCGCGCGCTTCCTGCTGGAACGGGAGCAGCCGTCCCCGGCATCGCCTGCTGTTCACCCGGCGGTGGTAATTCCGTACCCGTTACCGCGACATCCGTAGATTTGGATTGATCTGCCACGACCGGTTCTTCCGGCACGCTGGCCTGCGGTGTCATCACCGCCCCACCGATCCTGTTTGACGCGACACAGCCAGAAAGAACCACGCCCAAGAGCGTCAATCCTGCAAGGCGTATCCAGAGTTTGGTCGATCGGTCAGAAGCGACCGGCAGGTGAGCGCCGTTCATCACACTATCTTCTCCGAAGATGGGAATTACGTAATATACCATACAGGGCCGCAAGGCGAGATCACAATGCGGCTTGCGCGAAGCGTGAACCCCGTGCAAACCCTGTTTGGGTGGGCGCAACGCTCGCCCGGAGGCTATCATGCGCGATGAAGGTCTTTCCTCGTATACGATTTTTGGATTGAAGGCCGAAGCCGAAAGCATCGCCCCGGGCTTGCATGTGGTTGCAACACCCATCGGCAATTTGCGGGATATCTCTCTTCGCGCGCTTTCAACATTGGCAGCGGCCAATGCGGTTTTGGCCGAAGATACGCGCGTTAGCCGGACCTTGCTGGCCCATTACGGGATCTCGACACCATTGGTGCCGTATCACGAACACAATGCCGCGGAGATGCGCCCCAAAGTTCTAAAGCGGCTGCATGCTGGCGAGGCGCTGGCACTGATCTCGGACGCCGGCACTCCGCTCGTGTCCGATCCCGGCTACAAGCTCGTCGAAGCTGTTTTGGAGGAGGGTATCAGGGTAACGCCTGTGCCCGGACCATCAGCCGTCTTGGCGGCCTTGGTCGCGGCAGGCCTGCCGACGGATCGATTCTTTTTCGAGGGTTTCCTGCCGCCTAAATCCGCCGCCCGCTGTGAGCGGCTTGCCCTATTGGCGGGCGTTCCTTCAACATTGGTATTCTTCGAATCAGCCCGACGCGTCGCCGCCATGTTGGCCGACGCCGCTGAAATCCTGGGCGATCGCCCCGCCACCGTTGCTCGTGAACTGACCAAACTCTTTGAGACCGTGAAGCGTGGAACACTCTCGTCACTGGCTGCCGAATTCGAGGCCTCTGGCGCGCCAAAAGGTGAGATTGTTGTCCTTATTGGCCCGCCCTCGGCAGAAACCGAAATTGTGCATGATACGGTCAGTTTGGACGAACGCTTGCGGCGACATCTGACGAGAATGTCCGTCAAAGACGCCACCGTTGTCACCGTTGAGGAGACCGGATTACCGCGCAGGCAGGTCTATGCCCGTGCGGTTGCTTTGGCACGCGGGGATGAATGAATGGTTCGCTCGCCCAACCAACGGCGAAAGGCATTGTATCTAGGCCATGTGGCCGAATGGCTTGTGATCGTTCTGCTCGTGCTCAAAGGCTACCGCATCCTCGCCCGCCGTTATAGCTCGAAAGGTGGCGAAATCGACATTATCGCATTACGAGGCAAGGTTGTTGCCTTCGTCGAGGTCAAAGCACGCCGGGAGCTTTCGACCGGGCTCGATGCCATATCGGACGAAAAAATCCGCCGTTTCTCGCTAGCTGTTGATCATTGGCTGATGCGCAACGGTTGGGCTGCAACCTATGTGCTTCGATGCGATGCCGTCATTGTCGTCCCCTACCAGCTTCCGCATCATGTTGAGGATGCATTTGCGCTACCTTTGGGCTAAGAAGAACGCCAATCGTTCAGGAGAGACAAAGCGTGGCAAAGCTCAAGGTCGCGGTCCAAATGGATCCCATCGAGAAAATCAACATAACCGGCGATTCGACCTTCGGCCTAATGCTGGAGGCGCAAGCCCGTGGCCACGCCTTGTTTTATTACACGCCCGATACTCTTGCTATGCGCGATGGAATCGTCAGTGCTCTCTTAGCTGGCGTTGAAGTCCGAGACATCAAAGGCGATCACGTTACGCTTCAAAATGCCGAGCGCACGGACCTATCAACGATGGATGTCATTCTGCTCCGGCAAGATCCGCCCTTCGATATGGCCTATATCACCACCACTCATCTCTTGGAGCGGATTCACCCCAAGACGCTTGTCGTGAACGACCCTAGCTCAGTCCGCAACGCGCCTGAAAAAATTCTGGTCACCGAATTTCCAGACCTGATGCCAGCAACGCTGATCACCCGAGACAAAGCCGAGATTGAGGCCTTTCGCCGCGAACATGGCGATGTCGTGATGAAGCCGCTTTATGGCAATGGCGGCGCCGCGGTGTTTAAAGTCAGCGCAAAAGATCCGAATTTTGGTTCTCTCTACGATCTCTTCTCCGTCACTTTCCGCGAGCCGTGGGTCATTCAACGCTTTTTGCCAAAGGTCGTCGAAGGCGACAAACGCATTATCCTCGTCGATGGCGTAGCCTTGGGCGCCGTCAACCGTGTGCCAAGTGGCGACGATATTCGGTCCAATATGGTGCGGGGCGGAGCGGCTGAAACGACCGAACTTACCCCGCGCGAACGGGAAATCTGCGAACGGATCGGTCAAACCCTACGCGATAAGGGACTGATTTTCGTCGGTATCGATGTGATTGACGGCCACCTCACCGAGATCAATGTGACGTCGCCAACAGGCTTACGTGCCATCAAGCGGTTGGGTGGGCCCGATCTTGCCGCTGCCATCTGGGATGCGATTGAATCAAAACGATAGGAAGGCGCGTTAGTTAACCCGCTTTAAAAACTGAGTCTTCAATACAAGACCTTTAATAGTGTCAACGCGGCACTCAATTTCGTCTTCGACATCGGTCAAGCGGATACCCTTAATCTTGGTGCCTTGTTTGATCACAGAAGAGGTTCCCTTGACCTTCAAATCCTTGATGACATGCACCGTGTCACCATCGTGAAGACGCGTCCCGTTACTGTCTTTCACAACGATTAAATCGTCATCGGTCATAGCTCATCTCCACTATTTTGGTTGTTGACCAGCGCTCTCTAGCTCCTTTTGCGCCGATCACCAACCTAGTGACCATCCACAATGGTTGACGAAGGCGACCGAAGAAGGCACTTGAGCAGTTCCGAAACACGCTTTTTTAAATGGCGAACATGGTCCAAAGCTCCCCTTCAGAGCCGTTCGATGTTACCCTTCCGCTGACGGCGCTCCGCGAAGCCGCGCAAGGCCCAGGCGATACCGGTATCAGGCGTCAGGCCGTCGTTTCAATCCTTCGCGAAGTGTTGACCAAAGGACGGGTGGATGCAGAGCGTCTGCTTATCGATCGGCGCAATGGGCTTGAATGTGTCGCCGCCCTTTCTGGCCTGATGGATGAAGTTATTCGCGCACTGTTCGAGGTTGCGACAACCATCCTTTACCCTGCCGTCAATCCCTCGTCCGGCGAAAAAATGGCACTCGCCGCCGTTGGCGGATATGGGCGAGGAACCCTTGCTCCGGGATCGGATATCGATCTTCTCATATTACTGCCCTACAAAGCCACGCCTTGGTCGGAAAGCGTGGTCGAAGTCATCCTGTATGCCTTGTGGGACCTCAAGCTTAAGGTTGGTCATTCGGTTCGAACCGTCGAGGAATGTGTCCGCGAGGCAAAAACGGATATGACGATCCGCACGGCGCTGCTCGAAGCACGGCCGCTCGCAGGGGACAAAGCCCTCTTCACGGAATTCCAAACGCGTTACGACCGCGAGGTAGTAACCGGAACCGCAGCAGAATTTGTCGCCGCCAAATTGGCCGAACGTGAGACCCGCGTATCCCGCGCCGGTTCCTCCCGCTATCTTGTTGAGCCCAATGTCAAAGACGGCAAAGGCGGGCTCCGTGACCTCAACACACTGTTTTGGATCGCAAAATATGTCTACCGTGTGCACGATATTGATGAGCTCGTTAAAGTCGGACTGTTCAGCAAAGAGGAGCGTCAACTCTTCCTTCGATGCGAAGAATTCTTATGGCGCGTCCGGTGTCAGTTGCATTTCGTGACGGGACGGGCCGAAGAGCGCCTTTCCTTTGATGTTCAGCGGGTCATTGCCGAACGCCTCGGTTACGCCACCCATGGCGGCTTGTCCGGCGTTGAGCGCTTCATGAAGCGTTACTTCCTGATAGCCAAGGATGTGGGCGATTTGACCGCGATTGTCTGCGCTGCCCTTGAAGCGCGACATGCCAAACCAGCATCGGGATTGAACCGTTTTGTGGGTCGCATGAAGCGAAAAAGCCGCGCAATTGTTGAATCAAGTGACTTTTTGATTGAAAATGAACGTTTAACCGTCGCAGACGATGGCGCGTTTGTCCGCGACCCCGTCAATCTGATCCGATTGTTTCACATCGCTGATCGATACAATCAAGCCATCCACCCGCATGCTGCGCGCTTGGTCACCCAATCGCTTCCGCTTGTGAACACGGAGTTACGTACGAACCCTGAGGCGAACCGCCTCTTTATTGAATTGCTCATCTCAAACAATTCGCCTGAAATTACGCTTCGACGGATGAATGAAGCGGGTCTTCTTGGCAAATTCGTACCCGAATTCGGCCGCGTTGTCGCCATGATGCAGTTTAATATGTATCATCATTATACCGTGGATGAGCATCTTTTACGCTCGCTTGGCGCGCTGGCGGAAATTGAGGCTGGGCACCATGCTGCCGAATTGCCCGTTGCCCATGAAATCCTGCCAATGATCCGAAACAGGCGGATTCTTCATGTGGCCCTTTTTCTCCACGATGTCGCGAAGGGGCGGCCCGAAGATCATTCCATTGCGGGCGCCAAAGTCGCACGCCGCCTATGCCCCCGTCTTGGGTTGAATGAA
>CANCAR010000159.1 GCA_947374125.1 Hyphomicrobiales bacterium
GGCTCAATGGTACAAAACGGATAATTCGCCGCCTGCGCAGCAGCGGTTTGTGTGAGCGCGTTGAAAAGGGTCGACTTGCCGACATTGGGCAGTCCGACGATACCGCATTTGAAACCCATGGTGTGACGACTTTCCGATCTTAAAAGCTCAGAGAAAGGGATTTAGAATGGTCATGCCGAAAAGGACACGTCCTGATTGCAGGTCTTCGGTTAGAAATCTTTCGCAATCCGCTCGAATGGCCGATGCGAGTAACACGCAGTCCCACCAAGAAAACCCCGTTTGATCTTGCACTGTCCATGCAAGGCGGGTGGTCTCGCTGTCAAGCGGTGCGGTGCAAAAGGGTATGAAATTTTCAACGATACGTCGTGCGTCGTCACGCGCCGCGAGCTTTAACCGGTCTGTAATCACACGGTAGAGTTCGTTGAGGCTCTGGGGACTGAGGACAAGTGTACCGGTGGCCATGGCCGACGCCATCAAGCCGCCAATCTTTTTACGCTTTACCTGATCCGTATTGTCCAGAGCGTAGACGAGCAGGTTCGTGTCGAGAAACAATACGCTTTTCGTGTTCGGCATAGAGTTCTTCCCGCCCGTGCCAAGCCTCTTTAAGTCCATCCAATCCGGGGCCGTCCATAAAGGCTTCAAAATTGGCCAAAGCCTGTTGGGCACCCGGTATGGCGCGACGTTCTGCCAAAACATCCCCCACAAACCGCGACAGGCTCTTGCCCGCCTTTGCCGCTTCAACCCGCGCCCATTGGGCAGTGGATTCATCCATGCTGATGGTAACGTTTTTCATGACACGAACTCCGTGAGTTTGTGATATTGTGTGCTCGTCTGAAAAACGTCAAGCGGAATCCTTGCCGCCCTTTTCCTCTCCCCATCCCCGTGCCTCCATCTCGAGATGCACTTTGCTTTGAAACGTGGCGTCTTGGCCGGATGCCAGCAGGGGGGCTTGGTCGGCAACGGCTTGGCAGAGGTCGGAGACCCATTCGCGGTCGGATTTTGAGAAATCGGAGAGCACAAAGCCATGCACCGCGTCTTTGTGGCCGGGGTGGCCGATGCCTAAGCGGACGCGGCGGTAGTCATTGCCGCATTGGGCGGTAATCGAGCGCAAGCCATTATGCCCCGCATTACCGCCACCGAGCTTTACGCGCATTTTGGCGGGTGGCAGGTCGAGCTCGTCGTGGAAGACGATGATGTCTTTGAGCGCAATTTTGTAGAATTGGGCGGCTTCCTGCACGGCGCGGCCCGATTCATTCATGAAGGTTTCGGGTAAAAGCAGTAGGACTTTTTCGGAGCCAATCGTGACCTCGGTCACGGCACCCTGAAAACGGCGACGCCAAGGAGCCGCCTTGTAGACGCGCGCTATCGCTTCAAGCGCCATGAAGCCGATATTGTGGCGGTTGCCCGCATAGCGCGAGCCGGGATTGCCGAGGCCTACAAAAAGCAGCATGGGCGGTGTTCTCATGCGTTGGAAGGGGAGCTCATAAAAAACGCGCCGCGAGGGACCCGCGGCGCGCGAATGATGTGCGAGAAGCGGACTTTACTTCTTGGCTGGTGCAGCCTTGGCTGCCGCAGCAGGTGCTGCAGGCTCGGCTGCCGCCGCGTCCTTCATGCCGCCAGTGGCAACAATGGTCAGGATCGTGAAGTCGGTCTTGTCGACGACCGAGCAATTCTCTGGCAGCTTGATCATCGAAACATGGATCGACTTGCCGATATCAATACCGGTCAGGTCAACATTAACGCCTTCTGGAATAGCATCCGGTGGAACCATCATTTCAATCGAGTGCCGAACGAGGTTAACCGCGCCGCCCCGCTTGATGCCTGGGGAGACCAGCTGGTTGATGACGTGCACCGGCACTTCAACCTTGATCTTCTGGCCTGCGGTCAGGCGCAAAAAGTCGACATGCAGCGGCTGATCCCGGATCGGATCGAGCTGGTAATCGCGCGGAATGACGCGGATTTTCTTGCCATCGACATTGACCTCGAAAACGGTCGTCAAGAAATGGCCAGCGAAAATCAGCTTTTTCGTTGCGTTGAAATCAAGAGAAATAGAGGTCGGCTCGACGCCGCCGCCATAGATGACGGCCGGAACGCGGCCCTCGAGACGAACTGCACGAGCGGCCCCCTTGCCATTCGTCGCGCGGACCGTCGCCTCAATCTGCTTTGCAGCATTGGACATGATCGTGTTTCCTTCAAAAAAGAAGCCGCCGGGATCGGTTTGATCCGACGACTGGGTGACGCGTCAACGCCTCCAAGGGTGTCGATGTGACGCGGGTGGTGAAATAGCGCAAATCTGGGGCTGTGACAATCACACTCGACATGAAAAAGCCGTCGACACGCAGTTACGCGTCGACGGCTTCAAGAGGCGAACCAATCAGCCCTTGGCGCGCTGACGGATCATGAAATTATCGTAGGTATATTCGCCAATCTGGAACCACAGATATTCATCGTTGCGGAACGCCATATAGGCATCGTGCATTTTCTTGAAGTTCTCATTGGTAGCCGAAATCTCGGCATAGAGTTCGGTCGCTGCTTTATAGCAGGCTTCCATGATCTCGGGCGAGAACGGACGGAGTTGCGCGCCGCCCGTTTGCACCAACCGCTTCACAGCCGCCGGGTTACGTGCATCGTATTTGGCCTGCATGTCGACATTGGCTTGGGCTGCCGCCGAAGTTAGGATCGATTGATAGGCTTTTGGCAATTCCGCCCATTTTGCATTGTTGATGAAGAAATGCAGGGCCGCGCCGCCTTCCCACCAACCGGGGTAGTAATAGAAGGGGGCTACTTTGTTGAAGCCGAGCTTTTCGTCATCATAAGGGCCAACCCATTCGGCAGCGTCGATTGTACCTTTTTCGAGCGCTGGATAGATATCGCCACCCGCAATCTGTTGCGGCACCGCACCGAGCTTGGCGAGCACTTTACCGGCCAAGCCGCCGATGCGCATTTTCAAGCCTTTGAAGTCTTCAATCGTTTTGATTTCCTTGCGGAACCAGCCGCCCATTTGCGTACCGGTATTGCCGCCAGGAAGCGAAATGAAATTATAGGGCTTGAAGAATTCGTTGATGAGATCGAGACCACCGCCATGATAGAACCAAGCGTTCTGCTGGCGCGAATTCAAACCGAAAGGAACAGCAGTGGCGAACGCGAAAGTAGGGTCTTTGCCGAAGTAATAATAAGGCGCCGTGTGGCACATTTCGACCGTGCCATTGGTAACCGCATCGGCTGCTTGAAGGCCTGGAACAATTTCGCCGCCTGCAAAGACCTGAATCTGAAACTTATTGTCGGTAGCCTCTGCGACAGCTTTGGACAGCGTTTCGGCTGCGCCGTAGATCGTATCAAGTGATTTCGGGAAGCTGGACGTCAAGCGCCACTTCACTTCTGGTGCCGATTGCGCAATCGCTGGCTTTGCAAGAGCCGCCGCTGCAACGCCCAAACCTGCCGCTTGGACAAATTGTCTTCTCTTCATGGGTGTTCCTCTCCTACACGCAATTGCGCCGTCCCTTAATTGGGAGCTGCCTAGTTAAAATAAATCAGAACGCAATTTGACAATTATCATGTCATTAACGTCCTTATCTCACAAGAGCTTTTCTAGGAGAATTACTTATGGCGATGATATCTTATTTAACCACGGTGCGGCTGGACGCAGGCGCCCGGCGCTTCCTCGCCGAGGATATGAAAGCAGCCGGTATTTCGCGCCCTTTGGTGGTGACCGATCGGGGAATTGTGGCCGCGGGATTACTGGAAGAGGTGTTGTCGTCAGGCGGGCTTGATCGATCAACGCCAGTCTACGATGGCACGCCCGCCAATCCGACAGAAGAAGCTGCTGATGAAGCGCTTCAGCTCTATCGGGCTCACCGGTGCGACGGAATGATTGCTTTGGGGGGTGGCTCTGCCATGGATCTTGCCAAGGCGGTCGCTGTATTGGCCGCGCATGAGGGGGCTTTGCAGTCTTTCGCGGTGGTTAATGGCGGATTGGCAAAAATCACGGCAGCCACCGCGCCGGTTCTGGCCATGCCAACCACTGCGGGGACGGGCAGCGAGGTTGGGCGTGGCGCGATCATTAGCTTTCGCGACGGTCGAAAGATGGGATTGCTATCGCCCTACCTCATCCCCAAGCGGGCAATTTGTGACCCCGAATTGACCCTTGGCTTGCCGCCTTTGTTGACGGCGGCGACGGGCATGGATGCCATTAGCCATTGTATCGAGTGTTTTACGTCGCCAGTGGACAATCCTGTTGCCGCCGCGATTGCGATTGATGGGTTAGAACGAGCCATTAAGGCTTTGCCTCGCGCGGTGGCCGACGGATCTGACCTTGAGGCCCGGCGCGAGATGATGGTAGCTGCGATGGAGGGCGCGCTCGCGTTCCAAAAAGGGCTGGGGGCCGTGCATGCGCTCTCCCACCCACTTGGGAGCTATCGGGACCTTAAACTGCACCATGGGACCTTGAACGCCATCCTATTGCCGCCTGTGTTGCGGTTTAATGAGGTGGCGTGTGCGACAACTTATCCGAGATTGCGGCAGGCGGTGGGGCTAGGTGCGGGGGCCGATCTGGCTGGGTTTATGACCAAATTTGCCAGCGATCTTGGCATTCCAATGACGCTGCGTGCGCTGGGCGTTCCCGAAACGCTGCTGCCAGAAATCGCCAAAGCCGCCTTGCTTGATCATACCCATGCGACCAATGCGCGGCCTGTTACAGAGGCAGATTATTTGGCGATGTTGCGGGAAGTTTACTGACTTGGATCGATTGACGAAAAAAAAGGGGCCGCGAGGCCCCTTTTTAACGAACTCATGCACCCAAACTTACTTGGTAGCCGCCTCGTACATTTCCAACACGTAGTCCCAGTTCACCAAATGATCGACGAACGCCTTGAGATAGTCAGGACGGCGGTTGCGGTAATCGATGTAATAAGAGTGCTCCCAGACATCGACGCCGAGGATCGGCGATGCGCCGGTGACCAGCGGGCTTTCGCCATTGGTGGTTTTTGAGATGGCAAGCTTGCCGTCCTTCACAGAGAGCCAGGCCCAGCCGGAGCCGAACTGCGTGGTACCTGCGGCGATGAACTCTTCCTTGAATTTGTCGACCGAGCCAATATCCGAGATGATGGCTTTCTCGATCTTGCCTGGAATGGCGCCGCCACCATTTGGCTTCATCCAATGCCAGAAATGGATGTGGTTGTAATGCTGGCCAGCATTGTTGAAGAGGCCGGCATGTTTGCCGAACGAGCCCTTCACCACGTCTTCGAGCGACTTGCCCTCGAACTCAGTGCCTTTCACCAGATTATTGCCATTGGTGACATAGGCATTGTGATGCTTGTCGTGATGGTATTCGAGCGTCTCCTTCGACATATAAGGCTGAAGGGCGTCATAGGCGTAGGGGAGTTCTGGAAGGGTGAACATGGTTGTCTCCGTGTTTGTTCTTGCCATTGGGAAAGGAATGATCGGACCAAGTCGCGACCGGTCTATTGGAATTTAGGCAGTTTCAGGCGAAACGGCAATCCGTCTTTTAATCGGCGTCAAAAAGAAAAGGAGGCGGTTGAGCGCCTCCTTCGCCATAAAACGATGCAATCGTAAGGATTAGCGACGCTTGCGGCGCTGCTGGCCGAGGCCCATTTGCTTGGCGAGTGCCGAGCGGGCGGTTGCATAGTTTGGAGCAACCATCGGGTAATCGGACGGAAGGCCCCACTTTTCGCGGTAATCTTCAGGGGTCATGTCGTACTGCGTGCGCAAATGGCGCTTCAGCGACTTGAACTTCTTGCCGTCTTCGAGGCAGATGATAAAGTCCGGCGTAATCGACTTCTTGACAGAGATCGCAGGCTTCTGTGGCTCAACAGGCTCTTCGACGCTGCCGGTCTCGATGTTCGACAGAGCGCCGTAAACGCTGTGAATGAGTGCGGTAAGTTCACTCGGCGCTACAGAATTATTGCTTACATAAGCAGACACAATGTCTGCAGCCAATTCAATGAAGTTCGTGGAAGACGCGTGATCGTTCATATCGGTTTTATCCAGTTGGTTGGTTTAAGTGGAGAGATAGACGGCTTATTATTCAGGCCAAACTAACGCAAGGTCATATACAAATCAGATCAATTTCCAAATGCATCTCAATCGCCGAGTACAGACAGTTTAAAAACTTTCCTTAAACTGTTCGCCTGAAATACGCCAAGTTGAATCACATCTATTCCTAATTTTTAAATCTTGCA
>CANCAR010000160.1 GCA_947374125.1 Hyphomicrobiales bacterium
GCCGACAAAGAAGCCTGGCTGGGACGACGAGTAGATCGCACCATCGACGGGCTTTTCGTGGACCGAGACGACCTTGTTGTAATCTTCCTGCATGCTCGCGGAGATTTTTTGTTCGCGCTGAGCCGAGCATCCAGCAAGTGCAAGAGCGGAAATCAGAAGGAGGGAGGTTGCGATTTTCATGATGTATTTCCTTAGATGTTCTGCGTCAGGAATTTCTGCATGCTGTCGACGGCGTTGATGGCTTTTGAGTTCACCTCATAAGCACGCTGCGTCTCGATCATGTTTACGAGTTCTTCAACAACGTTGACATTGGATGATTCAAGCGAACCTTGAAGAATTTTCCCAAGCCCTGCCGCACCGGGATTTCCGATCACAGGTGCCCCTGATGCGCCCGTCGCCATGGCAAGGTTTTCACCCACTGGCTTTAAACCGCCATTGTTGGGGAAGGATGCAATTTGGAGATTGCCGACCACCTGAGCTGCTGCCTGTCCCGGCACGCCGACCGATACGATACCGTCCCGCGAAATGGAGATGGAGGACGCGTTTGGCGGAATGGTAATCGCCGGTTCAACCGGATAGCCGTTGGACGATACCATCAAACCGGCCGAGTTTTTTGAGAAATTACCGGCGCGGGTATAGGCCATCTGGCCATCGGGCATCAGGACTTGGAAGAACCCATCGCCCTCGATCGTCATGTCGAGCGAGTTATCGGTGTTGATGATGTTACCTTGGCTATAGAGCTTTTCGGACGACACGATGCGCACGCCGGTGCCTATGGCGAGGCCGGTTGGCAACTGGGTATTTTGCGACGTTTGAGCGCCGCTGGCGCGGATGTCTTGATAAAGCAACGTTTCGAAATTCGCGCGGTCGCGCTTGAAACCCACGGTGTTCACGTTGGCAAGGTTGTTCGAGATGACGCTCATTCGCTCTTGCTGAGCGTTTAGTCCCGTCTTTGCTACGTTTAATGCATCAGGCATGGGAGATACTCCGTTGGTTCAATTTGGTAGGGTTGCGCATCAATCTCACGATGAGCGCATTAATTTGGCGGTTTCGCCGTCGAGCTCTTTGGCCGTTCCGACGAGCTTGATTTGCATTTCATAGGCACGTTGGTTCGCGATGAGGTCGACCATCGAATCGACAGAGCTGACATTGCTGCTCTCGAGCGTGTTGGAGGAGAGTTTGACTGCCGAATCCGACGGCGGAATTGCGCCATTTTTCAGATGAATTTGGCCATCGAGGCCGCGCTGAATATTGGTGGAGGGAACCGAGACGAGGTCGATACGACCCGCGGCAACCATGGTGTTTCCTTCTGAGCCAAGCGGCTTGTAAGAAATCGTGCCATCATTGCCAACTGCGATTTTTTCATAAGCCGGAATCGTGATGTCGGCACCGCCGCCTTGCATCAATAAGCCATCGCCATTGCGAAGTTTACCGTCGAGACCAATTTTTAAATCACCGCGGCGCGTGATAACTTTGTCACCACTGGCCGTGCTGCCGACCATAAAACCTTGGCCTTCTATCGCGACATCCAGCGGGCGTTCGGTGTTCATGAGATTCGACACGGTTGTATCGATCCCGGATCCCGAACGGTTCGCGAAGACGCGGTCCTCGAGCGAGTTATTGTCGCGCAAAAATGCCGAGCCGACGCTGGTCTGAATATCTTTCCTAAACCCGATCGTATTCAGGTTTGAAAGGTTAGCCGATGTGATCTTCTGATTGTCACTCAGAACTCGCATCGTGTTCAGCGCTACCTGGCCAATCCGGTCCATCGTAAATTCTCGCCTCTTTCCAGAGCTGTGAAAGCGCCAAAAACATGACACCCGTCACCTATCTAGCAAGTGCCGTGCCATGTGCGCTAAATCTGAAAAAGTGGGCAGTTTGAAGGGGCTAGGCCGCCGGGGCGGGCCCGGTTCTTGCGTTTTGACGTGTCCCATGCCGACAAAGGAGAGAAACTACCGCACCGGGGGAGGGAGACCGAAAAGGTCACCCGGTGCGGTAGCTATCCCGCAGCTTAGCCGCGGATTTGAATGATCGTTTGTGTCAGGGTTGTTTCCGTCTCAATTGCCTTCGAGTTGGCTTGGAAGTTTCGCTGCGCCGTAATCAGATTGACGAGTTCCTCGGTGATATCGACGTTAGAGCGTTCAAGCGCGCCGGACTGGATGGAGCCGAAGCCATCCGAGCCTGCTTGGCCTAAAACGGCATCACCCGATATCGAGTTCGCAACATAGTTGGAGTTGCCGACCTGTTTCAAACCGTTTGGGTTCGCGAAATTGGCCAGCATGATCTTGCCGAGTGCCTTCGTCTGACCGTTGGTGTAATTGGCGCGAACTGTACCGCTGGCATCAATGTTCAATCCGTCAAATTGACCCGCTGTGTAGCCGTCTTGCTGGAGCGAAAGCACGGAGAACGACTGTTGATACTGTGTCGAATATTTACCGTAATCGATGGTCAGATTGAGCGGATTGGCACCGTTGCTCGGATTAAACGGCGAGTAGACGACGCCTTCCGATGGCGAGGTGAGTTTGCCGGATGAGTCAAAGGTAAGTTCACCCGGGGTTAAATAAAGGGGCGACCAGCTTTGAAGTCTGGTAGACGGTGCCGTTGTCGTGATAGCGCCCGACCCATCCACATAGAGCAATTTGCCGCTCGCATCGGTGGCTTGCGTCAAATTCTTGATTTGCGGCACTTTTCCCGATGTCTGTGATACGGAATTGAGACCTAAATTCGCGGAGCCGACAACGGTGAATTGTGAGTTTAAGCCCGTTGTGCCAGATTTGAAGATCAGGCGGTTATTGGCTGCATCAAAACTAACCTTAGCACCGGAAACAACGCGACCTGTTACGGGGTCTTGAATTTGATTGATCCGTTGTTCGATGGCGGCGGCCAAGGTAACGCCGGTATAGGTTCGAATTGGAATGGTCACGGTTCCCGTAATACCGTCGATATTGAAGGTCATCTTATTGTCGCCGAGCGTCTCGCTTGGTAGAAATGGCTCGCTCATCGGCGTTACAGCCGTGGTTCCTGTTGCGATGGCGGGGGTTGCTGATAGCCCCTTACCCAAGATCTGCTCAACGTTGGCGACCCCGATACCGAGAAGGTCATTATGACCCGCCATGAAGGCGCTTTGATTGGTGTTGGACGCAAGTGACTCGCCAATCTGACGACCAAATTCTGTCTTGGAGCCTGGCGCTCCCTTAACCTCGGCCGATTTAACGACGCCATTGGCCTGAACGTTCAGGCGATAGGGCGAACCATTGGGATTTCCCTCAACTACCATGCGGCGTCCAATGCCCGGCGCGAGCGAAATCGAGAAGGGTCCGATCGAATCAGGTCGGATCTGCGTTGCGACAGCCGCGTCTACCGACGCGTCAATTCGAGCAAATTGCTTGAGCGAGAACGAGCCGACGATGGAGCCCGGATCGCGGTACTGCATGATGAGCGTGTTCGCATTGTCTGGGCTAACCGAGAAGGTGACGGCATTCAGAAAATGGGAACCGTCACTCAACGTCTCTGCCAGAGCCTGAAGTCCGGTTTTCGGTGCGCTGAACGCCGGTACTGTAACGGTTTCCGAGCTGAACGTACCATTGCCCATCGGAACACTGAGATTGAACTTATCACCGGCGACGATGCGAACAATGCCACCAAAAATCTGTGGTTGTAGCGTCAATTGCTGGATTTCGGGAAACCGCGCATTGCCGGATTGGACAACCGAGGTTGGCGATGTTGTAAGGGTCGGATCGGTAAAGTTAATGGGCGACTGGGTCGTAACGCCATCCGATGTTCCGCGGATGGTTTGGGTGATCGATATCGGGCTGCTGACAACACCTTCGCTGTTGTAGGAAAACGTGATTTTCCCATTCGAAGCGGCCACGCTTGGTGGATTCGTGATGTTTTGTGCAAGCGCCTCATCAGCGATTGCAGCCCGGATATTGTCGACCAAATCGCTTAAACGCTGATCGGCCGTTTCGTCCGTATAAGGGCCAGGCAGATCGATCGTCAGAGGAACAGCGACGGTTGGGTCGGTGCCGAGTTGGAGCTTTACCTGGAATTGATCGCCGGTAAGGAGATTGCCATTTACCTGAACGAGCTGCACTTCCCGTTGAGACAACGTGCCAATTGTCGTTTGGACCGCTGAACTAAAGGAGACCGGTAAGGCTTGTTGCAGATTATTGATGAAATCTTCCGGCGAAATCGATGGCCAGGTCGAATCCGTGCTGCTTGCCGGATAGGTTACTGCTGGATCAACGGCGACTGGTGTTTTGTAGGTGAAGGTTCTCCCATCCGATTCAAACGTAAACGATTGACCGGCAGCGAGCGAGAGATTTGAGAAATCATAGCTGTTCAGCTGCGGGGTTTCGGTTTGGGCGAGCGAAGCGCGGCCGACCGTAATGGACGATGCCTCGCCCGTTGTACCCGAACTGAAGATAAATTGCCGTGTCGCAGCGCTATAGGTTACGAGAATGCCGGTACGTTGCTCGGTCTCAGCCGTCATCGCCGGACCCGATGGAAGGACGGCTTGGCCCTTCCATTTGGCCGTGCTGTTGATGGCAATCTTTGGGCTTTCTGTGATGGGGGGAAGGCCTAGATCATTCAGGGCCGAGGTGGGGTTAGCGACCTGAAGGGTCTGGAACCGATTGCCGGGAAGCGATGCATCGGGCCCAAGCTGGGAAGGGTCGACCTGGAACGTTAAGGACCGGGTAGCGACGTCGAATCCAACCTTAATCGGTGGATTATCCTCTTTGACCCAGCCCGCGGACTGACCAAATTCAGTATGCCGCATATCAAGCGCCGCGTTCACCTTGGTTTGGGCGAGCGCAATCAACTCTTCGCGCGTCAAATCTTGGTGATCAAGCTGTTGCGGTTGATTGCCTGACTTAGGCGTTCCCGCGCTGCCGGCCGTTCCGATGAGGTCGATTTCGAGCGGTGGGTTAAGTTCCGTGATCGAACCATCAGATCCGGTTTTAGCGAGCTTAATGTTGAACGTGTCGTTGCCGGATAAAACGGTACCGTTCACATCGCGATAGGTATCATTGATGCGGAAAAATTTTGAATCGCTGAACGCTGCGTTTGCGGCGCGGGTCATTTCGGAGGCTAATTGCTCGCCGGTATAGGAGCCGGAATTGACGCTGATCGACTTGGTTGTTGAGCCATCAACGCTGATCGTAAACATATCTTTGCCCCAGAAGGGCGAGGTTGTTGACGTGCTTCCGCCCTCACGGGTGCTTTCATATTGCGTGGAGTCCGTGACAATCGTGACCGGCTTATTGTCGGAATCGCCGAAATCAAAACTGTTCGCATTCAATGGCACACCCTTGATTTGGGCGGGCGTCGAGCTGGTCTTGTTGATCTGCTGATCCTGGAAATAAAGCGGCGATGACTGGTTCGGGACAAAGCTCGGATCGAGATCCGTTGGATTTGTCGTCGTCTGCCCAAATTTATTGACGTAGAGCGTTTGACCTTGCGCATCTTTGGCCGTCAGCAGAGCAGGGCTGAGTTCCTTATCGCCGATGAGAACATGGGTATCCCATTTATTAGAAGGCGAAACATCCGATGAGTTGCTCGTTTTGACGTAATAGATGGTCGAAATGGTTGGATTGCCGAGCGAGTCGTAAATCGTAATCGATGTCGATTTATTGTAGGTCGTTGGATCGGTGTGATTGAACACATACGGATTGTTAGCCGTGTATTTCGGATCTTGCGGAATAATCGTCGCGTCCGCAGGTAGGTTCAGACCGAGCTGAATTTTGCCCGTGGCGTTGGGCAGGCCGGATTTAATCGGCAATTGCAGATTATTGGCGCTTGCTGCTCCGGTCGAGGTAACCGATCCGTCATCATTGACCGGGAACACTTGCAAATACTGACCCTTATCGTCGACGACATAGCGGTCATTATTGACGCTGAACGAGCCATTGCGGGTGTAAACCGTTTGCGCCGAAGTCAGGTTCGGCTTCATTGCGAAAAAGCCCTGGCCTGAAATGGCAAGATCGAGCGAATTCAAGGACGACTGAACGTTGCCTTGCGTGAACTGCTGCTTGATTGCCTTCAAGATTGTGCCGGAACCTACCGCACTTGAGGCGGTCTGCAAGGGAGAGGTCGCAAAAATATCGCCAAATTCCGCGCGTGACCGTTTAAAGCCGGTAGTGCCGACGTTTGCGACGTTGTTGGAGATCGTCGAAATATCAGCTTGAGCGCCGTT
>CANCAR010000161.1 GCA_947374125.1 Hyphomicrobiales bacterium
GGTATTTTGGCGTTCATGCTTGTCTCCCAGATCCTGACGGGTGTGGTGCTGGCGATGCATTACACGGCGCATGCGGATATGGCGTTCAACTCGGTTGAGTTGATCATGCGCGATGTGAATTATGGCTGGATGCTGAGGTATCTGCACGCCAATGGCGCATCGATGTTCTTCATTGCCGTTTATGTTCATATTTTCCGCGGTCTGTATTACGGATCATACAAGGCGCCGCGTGAAATCCTCTGGATTTTGGGCGTGATCATCTTCCTTCTGATGATGGCGACGGCGTTCATGGGTTATGTGCTGCCATGGGGTCAGATGAGCTTCTGGGGTGCAACTGTGATCACCAACCTTTTCTCGGCCATTCCGGGCGTAGGCGAAGTGATAGTTTCGTATCTTTGGGGCGGATACTCGGTTTCCAACCCGACCCTGAACCGCTTCTTCTCGCTGCATTATCTCTTGCCCTTCATGATTGCAGGCGTCGTTGTGCTGCATATCTGGGCGCTGCATGTGCCGGGTTCGAACAACCCAACCGGTATCGAGAAAAAGACGGATAAGGACACCTTGCCCTTCCACCCCTATTTCACGGTGAAGGATGCGTTCGCGCTGACCTGCTTCTTGATGGTGTATGTCTGGTTCGCCTTCTACGTGCCGAACTTCTTGGGCCACGCGGATAACTATATCGAAGCCAACGCCGCCGTGACCCCGTCGCATATCGTGCCAGAATGGTACTTCTTGCCATTTTACGCGATCTTGCGCGCCGTTCCGGACAAACTTCTCGGTGTTTTGGCGATGTTTGGCTCGATTGCCATCATGGTTGTGTTGCCATGGCTTGATACGTCGAAGATCCGCTCGGGCAATTATCGCCCCGTGTTCCAGATTTTCTTCTGGCTGTTCGCCGTCAATGCAGTGATCTTGGGCTGGCTCGGTGCCAAGCCACCAGAAGGCTGGTACGTGATCGCTTCGCGCATCTGCACCGTCTACTATTTTGCCTATTACATTCTTGTTCTACCTCTTTTGGGACTGTTCGAGACGCCAAAATCCCTGCCTGCATCGATTGCAGACTCGGTTCTTGGTAAAAAAGGTGGATCAGGGTCGGCGATGGCTTCGGGCGCGGCGGCTTCGCCGAGCACCAAAGGTTGAGATCAGGAAGAATGACGATGAAATCGATCAAAACCCTTATCGTTGCGGCGGCCTTCGCAGGCCTCTTCGGTGGAATGGCCTATGCGCAGTCGGCGCATGAGATTGTCGTGCCACCGCGCCACAGCTGGTCGTTTGCCGGTCCCTTCGGCAGCTATGACGAGACGCAATTGCAGCGCGGCTTCAAAGTGTTCCATGAAGTGTGCTCCAATTGCCATTCCATGAACAAGGTTACTTTCCGCACGCTGGCGGAAAAGGGTGGCCCGGGCTTTACCAAAGAGCAGGTGACGGCTCTGGCTGCGACCTACAAGGTAAAAGATGGCCCGAATGATGCGGGCGACATGTTTGAGCGGCCGGGCCGCGCGGCTGATTTCTGGCCTTCGCCCTTCCCTAACAAACAAGCCGCCGCAGCCGCCAATGGCGGCGCTGCTCCTCCTGATTTTTCGGTGATCGCGAAGGCGCGCACCTATGAGCGCGGCTTCCCTTGGTTTGTGTTTGATATGTTCACGCAGTTCCAAGAGCAGGGCGTTGATTATATCTCTGCTCTGTTGAACGGCTACGAGGAAACACCCGCCGAGGTGACAGTTCCGGATGGGAAATATTACAATAAATATTTCCCAGGCCACGTGATTTCGATGCCACCTCCGTTGCAAGACGGGGCTGTGACCTATCTCAAGGGTGCTGATGGCAAGCCACAGGCTCCAGAGACTGTTCAGCAATACTCTATGGACGTCGCTGCCTTCCTGATGTGGGCCGCCGAGCCTCATATGGAACAGCGCAAGGAAATGGCGTTCCGTATTATGGCGTTCTTGCTGGTGTTCGCAGGACTGCTCTACTTCACGAAGAAGAAGATCTGGGCCAATGTTGAGGGTCATGCCTAATCGGCATTTAGACCATGGAAAAAATCAAAGAGGGTCTCGGAAACGAGGCCCTTTTTTGTTGCGCGGGATCAAGGGTTATTGCCTAATGGAGCCCTTAACGGAGCGTTAACCATGACAGTAGCGAAGCTAGGGATTATTGGCGGTTCGGGCGTTTATGACCTACCCGGGCTCGAAAACATTCATGATTTGACCATTCGAAGCCCTTGGGGCGAAACCTCTGACATTTTGCGGGCGGGCACAATTGGATCAATCGAGGTTGTGTTTTTGCCGCGTCATGGCCGAGGACATCGGTTCTCGCCCTCGGATATCAACTACCGCGCCAATATCGATGCAATGAAGCGGGCTGGCGTTACAGACCTTGTGTCTTTGTCGGCATGTGGCTCGTTCAAGGAAGAGTTGCCGCCGGGGACCTTTGTGTTGGTCGATCAATATGTCGACCGGACGCATAAGCGGGACTCAAGCTTTTTTGGCAAAGGCTGTGTGGCGCATGTGTCTATGGCGCATCCGGTGGGGCCGCGTCTTGTGGATCGGATTGCGATGGCGGCTGAGGCCGAGAACATTCCTACGGTGAAAGGCGGGACCTATGTGTGCATGGAAGGGCCGCAATTCTCGAGCCTTGCTGAGAGCCTGTCCTATAAGGCAGCGGGCCATTCGGTGATTGGTATGACGGCGATGCCGGAGGCTAAGCTCGCGCGTGAGGCGGAAATGACCTATGCGACGCTGGCGATGGTGACAGATTTTGATTGCTGGCACCCCGACCACGATGTTGTCGATGTGCAATCGGTCATCCAAGTGATGCATGGTAATACGGAGAAAGCGCGGCGCTTGGTGGCGCGGTTGGCTCGCGATTTTCCTGCCATTCGCGAGGAGTGCCCCGTGGGCTCACACAAGGCACTGGAGTTCGCGGTGATGACCGCTCCGCAGATGCGCGATCCAACACTGGTAGCGAAGCTCGATGCGGTGGCGGGGCGGGTTTTGGATGTGTGAAAACATTCGTCATTGCGAGCGAGAGCGAAGCAAACCAGTTAAGAGTAGTTTTAAAAGTGCAACGGAACGGTTCGTTTTTTCTTTCGCCATCAGCTGGGTTGCTTCGCGTCCGCTCGCAATGACGGTTAAAAATACATGCTTCTAATCGCTTCAATCCTAGAAAGAACTGTTGAATGACCCAAACCACCGTCGACTTCTTGCGCGATTCCATCCGCTCCATTCCTGATTACCCAAAGCCTGGGATCATGTTCCGCGACATCACTACGCTTTTGGGCAATGCGCGGGCGTTTCGTCGCGCGATTGACGAAATGGTGCAGCCTTTTGCGGGTAGCAAAGTGGATCAAGTGGCGGGCATGGAAGCGCGCGGGTTTATTTTGGGAGGCGCTGTAGCGCATCAGCTTTCTGCTGGCTTTATCCCGATCCGCAAAAAGGGCAAGCTGCCGCACACCACCGTCTCGATTGCCTATTCGCTTGAATATGGCGTGGATGAAATGGAAGTGCATACGGATGCGGTAAAACCGGGTGAGAAGGTAATTTTGATCGACGATTTGATTGCCACCGGGGGCACGGCAGAAGGGGCGACTAAATTGTTGCAGAAAATGGGTGCGGAAGTTGTGGCAGCCTGTTTTGTGATTGATCTGCCCGAGCTTGGCGGGCGGGCCAAATTGGAAGCGCTTGGGGTTCCGGTGCGGACATTGATTGAGTTTGCGGGGCATTGAGCCTGTATTTTTAAGTGTTTATAGAAAGTTGCGTAAATGATCCCCGATCTCAAAAACAAAGTTGTTCTGATTACCGGCGCTTCAACCGGGATTGGGGCTGCTGCTGCCAAGGCCTTTGCCGAGAATGGCGCGAAGGTGATGGTGCATTATAATGCAAGCAAGGCGAAGGCTGAGGCCGTTGTCGCGGCGATTGAGGCTGCGGGTGGCGAGGCTGCGCTTGTTCACGGCGATGTCATCGAACGCGCCGTGCCTGCTAGGGTAGTGGCTGAGACGATGAGGCGGTTTGGTCGTATCGATGTGCTCATTAACAATGCCGGTGGTATGCTGGGCCGCAAATGGCTCGGCGAGATAGACGATGCGCAGTATGACCGGGTGATGGATTTGAACGTCCGCTCGGTGATCGCCTTTATGCAGGCGGCTGTTCCACCCATGAAAGAGCAGGGCTCGGGTAATATCATCAATGTATCCTCGATTGCCGCGCGGCATGGTGGCGGTGGCGGATCGGTGCTTTACGCGTCGGCGAAGGGGTTTATCTCGACCTTTACCAAAGGCATGGCGAAGGAATTGATTGGCTCTAACATCCGCGTCAACGCGGTTTCTCCCGGCACGATTGCCACCCCGTTTCACGAGCGTTATTCGACCGCTGAACAGTTGGAAGCGGGACGCAAGACCATTCCACAAGGCAGGCTCGGCGAAGCGGAAGAATGCGCGGGCGCGTTCCTGTTTTTAGCGTCCGACGCGCTTTCGGGCTATGTCGTGGGGCAGGTTTTGGAAGTGAATGGCGGGCAATATATGCCGTAAGGTGGGGGGAGTAGGACTTACCCCATCCGCCACTGCGAACGTCAGTGAAGCAGCCCAGTTGATGTTTAAGAGTAAAATGCCGTGGCAAAGTTGCATTTCAACGGTCAGCATCAGCTAGGTTGTTTTACTGACGTTCGCGATGGCGGTTGGATGGCACCAAAACCCTAAACCCTTCGCCTTTCACGCCGCCCGCGGCGGGGTTATCGTTTGATCGCCGCGCCCGGCGAGAAGGGCTGCAATCGAAATATCCTCATCGAGCGCTTCCCAGTGAAGGCCGCCGGTACTGATCGTTACCAAGCGCCGCTCATCCTCGCTCGCCCGGGCCAAACGCGGAAACCACGACAACGGTACGCCCAATTTCCGGCCATCAGAGAGCGCGACCCACATCGCATCGTCTTGAAACGTCACCTCAAGCGCCGAAATAATCATGCCAGCTCGCCATTATCATTTCCCGTCGATCCCGAATGACGGAAACAATATCACGAAGTTCACTTTCTTTGAAGCCCGTGTTCCAATCGATCGATAGGCGAGGCACCACCCAAATCTTGGTCTCGCATGCGCCGCGCATCACGTGAATATGAATGGGCTCGCGAGGCGATCCTTCGTTCGAATAAAAGAAAAACCGCATTCCATTGTGACGGAAAATGACCGGCATTGTCTGAAGCCTACACCCTTCACCCTACCAATCAATTCGCAAACCGGAAATGCAGCACATCGCCATCGGCCACCACATACTCCTTGCCTTCTAACCGGAACTTGCCCGCTTCTCTCGCGCCGGCTTCGCCTTTGTTGGCGATGTAGTCGGCATAGGCGATGGTTTCCGCCCTAATATAGCCCTTCTCGAAATCCGTATGGATGACGCCAGCGGCCGCCGGGCCTTTGGTGCCTTTGGAGATCGTCCAGGCGCGGGCTTCTTTCGGGCCGACGGTGAAATAGGTGACCAAATCCAACAATTCATAGCCCGCGCGGATGACGCGGTTCAGCCCCGGCTCGTCGAGGCCTACGGCGTCGAGATAGTCTTTTTGGTCGGCTAGGGCCATGACCGCGATTTCGCTCTCGATTTGGGCGGAGACGACGACGGCTTTGGCACCTTCTTTTTTGGCGTAGTCGAACACGCGGGTGGAGAACGCGTTGCCGTCATGCGCCGAGGCTTCCTCGACATTGCAGACATAGAGGACGGGCTTGGCGGTGAGCAGCGTCAACAGGCGGAAGGTGCGTTCTTCTTCCGCCGAGCGCTCCACCAGCCGCGCGGGGCGGCCTTCGCGGAGCAGATCAAGGCAGCGCGCCATGATGTCGACCTGCTCTTTGGCGTCTTTGTCGCCGCTTTTGGCTTTTTTCTCGAGCGGAATGATGCGCTTTTCCAGACTATCGAGATCGGCCAGCATCAGCTCGGTTTCAATCGTTTCGATATCGGCGAGCGGGTCGATCTTGCCCTCGACATGGGTGATGTCGCCATCCTCAAAGCAGCGTACGACATGGGCGATGGCGTCGACCTCGCGGATATTGGCGAGGAATTGGTTGCCGAGGCCCTCGCCTTTGGACGCGCCGCGCACGATGCCCGCGATATCAACAAAGGTGATGCGGGTGGGGATGATCTCTTTCGAGCCCGCGATCGTTGCCAGCGCCTCAATGCGCGGATCGGGCACGGCGACATCGC
>CANCAR010000162.1 GCA_947374125.1 Hyphomicrobiales bacterium
CCCCTTCACCCGTCAGGCGCTCAGTGCGGGCTTGCGTTCCAAGGGCCTTCAATTCCGGTCCAACGGTGTTGCCGACAAAGGTCATGACACCTGCGACTTGAAGTGTTGCTGCTGCCGCAGCATCCGGATCGTTGCCAAACTGGATCGCGGTCTGCTCCAACAACTTCGTCGTCACGTTCATGAAAATCGTCGCAAGTGCGGTCACATCGTCGGCATTGGTAGCCGTAATGCCGCTCGTAATCCCGCCTTCGTTTACCGCGGTGAAGGATTGATTAATAACGGTTTCAAGGTCGTTCACCGATGTAAAATCGATCACGCGGCTCATTGTATTGTCCGCAAAATAGGCATCCTGCGTGATAATGACCGATCGCGCCAAGCCTTTGAAAACCGCAGCACTCGAATCAAGCACCGTCGCATCTTCTGTTGCTGCACCCGCAAACAGAGAGCCAACGGAGGACAGAATCGAGCCGATTTGCCGGTTGGCCGTCAAAACCGCGATGCCAAAATCATCATGCGCCGCAGACGCTGCGACCGGATCATAGGTCAACATGCTGACTGAATCGAGGCCGGTAAGGCCCAAGGTCAACATAGCCGTTTGAGCGGCTTGTTCCAAATCGTCTGCACTAATCGTTACGCCCGAAAACGTCTCATCCGCGATATAAGAAACCAGCGTTGAAAGCGGCGACAAGATCACGTCGAACCCGGAGGTCAATGCGTCAGCCTTCGGCGCATAGGCCCTGTATACCAGGGTCCCATTGGCAACACCCGACGTCGTATCGATACCGCCGATAGCAACGATCGAAGCGCCGAGAGGCATGTCGATGAAGTAAAACGCACCCTGTGCATCGGACGTCACGACTTGCTCGCCCGAATCGAGAACGCCGTCATTGTTCGTATCAATAAAGACCTGAGCACCCGCGATCGCATCGTCGTGCAACAGGCCGGGGTTGACGTTAAAATTCCCAGTGACAGCCGCGCTGGCGCTACCGGCCGCATGCGCGATGGTCGCCGACATTGAGTATTGGTCGTTTGCCAATACATTCCCGCCATGCAGCGCGGGGTCATAGGCGGTTACATCCACCGCTTGGTTCGTAACATCGGTGTTCGTGACGGTGTAGACGACCGTATCAACAACCGCTCCGCTGCCATCCTTGATCACGACGGTGACGATATCGCCTGCAACAACACCCGATGTGGCGGTATTGATATGGATCTGAATACCATCCGACCGGCCCGTCGTATCCTGTGTCGCAACCGACAACAAGGCAGGTCCAGTCCCGCCGGAGCCGCCCGCGCTGGTACCACCACCACCCGCTGCCGCCAAACCAATAATCGGAGCGGCTAGGGCTATACCGGCACCGCCACCCATGCCGCCAAACATACCGGCCGCAGCAAGCGACGAGGTGCCAACATCGGCACTGCCAATCAGGGTTGAAGGAAGCGCGGAAAGATCAGCACCTGGGGCTAAGGCCGAGGCATTCAGGAACGTGCCCTCTGGGTTAAACCAAGCCGCTTTCTCAGGGTCAAAGAATTCGACAATTTCAGAAACGTCTGTTTCGGCACCAAGATCGACAACAAGATTCTTGCCAACGCGGCGGAGAGCGAGGCCTTGAGGCGGCTTGCCAGTGGCCGTTTCAACCACCGTATACTGGGCGCCATGCGTTACGTTTACCGTATGATGTTCGCTAAGTTTATAGGAACGTGCTGGCTTGCCGTTCACTTTTTCCAATAGACTTAGATCTTTAAACGACAAACCCGACATGACTCAACCCCCAACAAAAAACGCAACCGTTAACACAACCGGTTTAACTCTAATAAATAAGTTTACAACTATAGATTGAAAATTATGTTAAGTTTTATAGGGAAATCGAAAGCATCTGTTCTTCCAATAAAATTTTATTATAACGGTAGTATTTGCCTATTAAATAATTGATTTTATTATAAAATACGTACTTTTTAAAAATCCAATCATGGCCGGTCCTTGCTTCATACCGCCGGGCACGGAAACCGCCTCCCGCGGCTAACGATGCATCATCAGCCTTTGCCGGGCGTGGGATATCGAGAAGTGTTCGGCGGCGCTACACCCGCGAAGGCGAGATCAACCATAACCCACGCTCGAACCATTCGGGCCATCATCGGCAACGCCGACCCTACGGCCTAACCCTCAAGCCCTACCGGGAAAATGGGGGAGGATAACGCGAACTTGTTTTCCCTCTCCCTGAGGAAGAGGGTGGCCCCCGAACGGGGGGTCGGGTGAGGGTCTAATGCAAGACGCGACGAGCACCGCCCCCTTGTCAAATAACTGACGTTACGTAAGATTGCTAACACGCCTGCGTATCCGGCTGTCTCGATTCTCTTTTAATGGCTCCGCCCCATGCGCATGACACCCGGTATCGACACGCTGTTTTACGGCGACAACCTCACCATTCTCCGCAACGAGATGGAGGATGAGAGCGTCGATCTGGTCTATCTCGATCCGCCGTTTAACTCGAACGCCAATTATAATGTGCTGTTCAAATCGCCCCAAGGCGACAATAGCCGCGCGCAAATCGAGGCGTTTGATGATACTTGGCATTGGACGGAAGCCGCCGAGCGGGCCTTTGACGATGTGATTTATTCCGGCAATTCGGACGCTGCCGAAATGCTCCGCGCGATGCGGGCGTTTTTAAAAGAAAACGACATGATGGCCTATCTCGCCATGATGGCCGTGCGGATTCTTGAGCTCCACCGCGTGTTGAAACCGACAGGTTCGCTCTATCTCCACTGCGACCCCACCGCGAGCCATTATTTGAAGATTTTATTGGATGCCGTGTTTGGGCCGGGGAATTTTAGGAATGAAATTGTTTGGAAGAGATCAGTAACAAAGGGGGATGCAAAACGAAAGTTTTCTGACGATCATGACGCGTTACTCTTCATGACAAAAACAAAAGAATATAGTTTCAATCAAGTTCACTCAGAAGGTGATGACGTTTATCGCGGACGCTTTAATCACGATGACAAGGATGGTCGCGGTCCGTATCATTTAGCTCCGCTTGATTCACCTAACCCTCGACCTAACTTAATGTACGAATACAAAGGTTATGTGCACCCACCAAAAGGTTGGCGTGTTTCATTCGATGAAATGCAAAGGCTCGACACTGAAGGTAGAATTTGGTTTCCAACAGGGAAAGATGGCCGACTTCGACGAAAATTGTTTTTAAGAGATCAAAAAGGACCTAAAGTAGGAAATGTTTGGACAGATATAGGACCACTTCAAGGTTCGGACCGCGAAAAACTCGGCTATCCCACCCAAAAGCCCGTTGCTCTTCTCGAACGCATCATCCGCGCGTCTTCCAATGAAGGCGATCTCGTGCTTGACCCCTTTTGCGGGTGCGGCACCACGATTCATGCCGCTGAAAAACTCAACCGCCGCTGGATCGGTATCGATATTACCCATCTCGCCATCGGCCTTATTCGCCGCCGCCTGATCGACGCATTTCCGCAGTGTGAATTTGACGTGGCCGGCGTACCCAAAGATGTCGGCGGCGCGCGCGAATTGGCAGCTCAGGACAAGCACCAATTCGAGCTTTGGGCGCTCTCGATGATCGAGGCGCAACCCTTCAAAGGCGGGCGCAAAGGAGCCGATGGCGGCGTGGATGGCTATCTCTATTTCAAGCCCGACGGCAAGATAACCGAGAAGGTCGTTGTCAGCGTCAAAGGCGGCGAACACGTCGATGTCAAAATGATTCGGGACCTCATCGCCACCGTGCAACGCGAGAACGCAAAACTCGGAGTCTTTGTTACGCTTTCAAAGCCAACAAAGCCAATGGTTACAGAAGCCGCCGCTGCCGGATTTTATGAAAGTCCGATGCACGGCAAATTTTTAAAAATTCAAATCCTAACCATCGAAGGCATCTTCGAAGGCGAACGCCCCGAAATGCCCTTCCGCGACGCCTCCATCTTCAAACAAGCCAAACGCGAAGCGGGCGAGGATAGGCAGATGGGATTGGATGTGTGAGGAGAAAACCAAAAAAAACCCACGGGCCTAAACCCGTGGGGACTGACGGCGTACCGCACAGCGTTGATGTATTTCTTTTTATCATATTTTCTATATTTTGCAACAGGATTCAGGCGATGACAGAAGGAAAAATTCTACGGGCTGGGTTGTTTGTTGACGGATTTAACCTCTATCACGCCATTCACGATCTGGGCGCAAACCATCTGAAATGGCTAAATCTAAAGGCGCTTGGCCAAAAGATTATTCCGCAAAAAAGTGAAACCCTAGCTGAAGTCGTTTATTGCACCGCTTACTATCCCGGCGATCCCGACAAAAGACGGCGCCACGAAATTTATATTCGTGCATTAGCCCACGAAGGCGTCATCACAAAGTTAGGACATTATATTCACGAACCGATGAAGTGTCGAAGCTGCAACCATGTCTGGAGAAAGCCGACCGAAAAACAAACCGATATCAACCTTGCTCTAAGCGTAATCGACGCAGTAATGCTTGATCGCGTTGAATGCATTTATCTCCTGACGGCGGATACCGACCAGGCAGCTACGCTCACTTTCCTTGGTAACCGTTTTCCAAGCATTCAGCGAGTCATTGTCTTTCCTCCCGGGAGGCATCCTTCTGACGATTTAAAAAACCGCTCGAATCGAACCATTAAACTTCAGCGTCATCACATCGAAGATCACCTTTTGCCGGGATTCATTGCGGCAAATCCTGCCATTATCCGACCGGTCGAATATAAACCTTAGTTCTTCTTGAGAGCGTCCATGCCCGATTTCATCTACATTCTCACCAATGAAGCGATGCCCGGTTTGATCAAGATCGGCAAAACATCGAGTTCCGTCGCGCAGCGGATGCGGGAATTGGACGGTTCGGGCATTCCCTTGCCGTTTCAATGCTATTACGCGGCACGCGTTGATAATGCGTTGTTTGTCGAAACGCGACTTCACAAAGCGTTTGGCGATTTTCGGGTGAGAGCCAACCGCGAGTTTTTTCGGCTTGACCCGTTCCGCGCCCAATCCGCCCTTGAACTCGCAGCCCTTGAGGACGTAACCCCGCGCGGCGACGTTGTGGAGACAGAGGCCGACGAAGAAGCCATAGTTCGCGCCAGCCGTCGCCGTTCGGTGTTTCGGTTTTCGCAGGTCGGAATCGGGGCGGGTGCGGTTCTCGTGTTTTCGCGCGATCAGAATGTAACGGCCATCGTAATCAATGATCGCGACATAGAATTTGAGGGGCAGGTAACCAGCCTCTCTGCCTCAGCCCATACGATTGTTCAGCGGCTTGGGTATAATTGGTCAGCCGTTGCAGGGCCTGACTATTGGATTTACGACGGCGAGACCCTCTCCGAACGGCGCAGACGTTTTGAGGACGAGGGTGAGTAGAATTCGGGTTACAATTTATTCCCCCGTCATTGCGAGCGAACGCGAAGCTACCCAGCTGATGGGGCAAGAAAGCGTACAGCGGCGAACGTGCACTTTACCGTTAACCGCTAGCTAGATTGCTTCGCGTTCGTCACTCGTAAAGGTCCACCGGACCTTTACGTTTGCTACGCAAACCGCTCCTCACCTCGCAAGGACGATGCAACTAATTTTGCTTCTCTATCAAAAAATACAACCAAAACGAGCAAATCACCCCGCATCTATTGCTATCCACCTCAACCCCACCCGCCACTACCTCAAACAGGGCCCTCTCCACCGCAAAGCCGGTTGGCGGCACTCTACCGCAAACCCGCTTGCGGTTACCCGAAAGGCCGCGCTCACCACCCCAAAGCGCAGGCGTAGCACCGCTCTCAAGCGCCGCTCAGCATGCCCTTTACCGTGCCGCTGGCTTTGGCAAAATCCATCTGTCCGGCGTAGCGTTCTTTCAAAACGGCCATCACTTTGCCCATGTCTTTGACGCTTGAAGCCCCCGTTTCCGCGATCGTTGCGGCGATGGCTGCGGCCACGGCGGCGTCATCCAATTGGGCGGGCATGAAGCCCATAAGGATTTGAATTTCCTCGGATTCTTGTTCCGCTAAATCGGTGCGGCCGGCCTGCTCATAGATCGCCAGCGACTCTTGCCGCTGCTTCACCATCTTCTGCAAAAGGCCCAAAATTTCATCATCCGTCAGCGGCGGTTTGCCCTGGCCGCGCTGCTCAATGTCGCGGTCCTTCAACGCCGAGGTGATCATGCGGAG
>CANCAR010000163.1 GCA_947374125.1 Hyphomicrobiales bacterium
GTCACCCCATCACCGGGAAAACATGCTGATGAAGGATGCGACGCGGATGGGTATGGTTGTGGCGGATGCCCCGACCTCTCGGTATCGGAACTATTGGGCATTGAGTCTCGCTTCAAGCGCAGCAGGTGCCCCTCAGAAGGTGGTTGCAATGAAGCCAACCGGTGTGGTTATTCCGGGCACGACGTCGATTGTGGCCAACCAGTAAGGCTTACAGGTTAGCCGCGCGGAGTTTTTCGGCCACTTTTGGTGCGAAGTAAGTGAGGATGCCATCGGCTCCTGCGCGTTTGAAGGCCAAAAGGCTTTCCATCATCGCTTTATCGCCATCAAGCCAGCCGTTTTGGGCAGCCGCCATGATCATCGCGTATTCGCCAGAGACTTGATAGGCGAAAGTAGGAATTCCGAAATTGTCGCGGACGCGGCGGACGATATCGAGATAGGGCATGCCGGGCTTGACCATGACCATGTCAGCGCCTTCCTCAATGTCGAGGGCGACTTCGCGGATGGCTTCTTCGCCATTGGCAGGGTCCATCTGATAGGTTCTTTTGTCGCCAATCAAAGCGGATTTGGTGCCGATCGCATCGCGGAAGGGACCGTAAAAGGCTGAGGCGTATTTGGCGGCATAGGCCATGATTTGAATATGGGTAAAGCCTTCTTCATCCAACGCGGCACGGATTGCGCCAATTCGACCATCCATCATGTCCGATGGTGCGATGATATCTGAGCCGGCGTGTGCTTGAATCAAGGCCTGCTGGGTAAGACGAAACACGGTTTCATCGTTAAGAATGGTTTCACCCTTCAAAAGCCCATCATGGCCGTGGCTCGTATAGGGATCAAGCGCTACATCCGTCATGAGCCCGATCGAGGGAACAGCCGCTTTGATGGCGCGGCAGGCTTGGCAGACGAGATTATTGGTGTTCAGCGATTCGCTGCCATCCGGATCGCGTTTGGCGGGATCGGTGTAGGGAAACAGCGCAATGACGGGGATGCCGAGCTTGGCGGCTTTTTCAGCCTCGGCAACGGCCATGTCGATGCTGAGGCGTTCGACGCCGGGCATTGAGGAGATCGCTTCACGCCGGTTTGAACCATCGACGAGAAAAATTGGCCAGATCAAATCATCTACCGTTAACGTGTTTTCTCGGACCAAACGCCGGGCCCAATCGGCCTTGCGGTTGCGTCTTGGCCTGTGCGGCAGCATGAGCCGAGCGTGTGCGTCATCAGCCATCGTACCAGTCTCCCTCCCAATTTATGTCAACCTTATAGGACGCGAACCTTGTTTTCAAAGCGAAAATCGCTGATAACTTCAGGCATAGCGCTTGTGGGGCTGGTTTTTCAGGTAACCCAAGGGAAGTCTGAGGCGACATGGCAATCCATTTAGACGCTTCCGCGACCGGCTGGGAAAAACCGATCCAAGGCTTTTACCGAATCGTTGCCCTTGCTTGGTTAGCCAAGGGATTTTCGGGGTGGGCCACTTTGGTGGCTCTCGACGTGGAAGGTCCGCATTTTGTCACCTTATCGAATTGGGTCACTTTTTTAAGTCTGATTGTGGTGCCGATCCTCGATATCGTCGCAGGTGTCGCGCTTTGGATTTCTTGGCGGTGGGGGGCAGGGGTTTGGACCTTAACCACCTTGGGATTTGTGGCCTTAGAAATTTTTGGTGCGGTTCCGTTTCATTCCATCACGCTGACGGGAGTTGCCGTTGTCCTTTTGTTTGTTCACGGCATGAGATTGGTTTTTTTTCGCTCTACCCGCGAGCAGCAAATTACAATTGTCTAATTTTATCGATCCATTTTATAGTTTGATCACCAAACGTTACGTCAACGTTTGATTCATATTAATTGTTAATGCGTCTTTTACGTGCATTAGATTAATTACGTAACGTAATAATTGCATTTATGTTGAAGTGTGGGCATTTTCAAAATGAACAAAGTTGTAAAAATTTCAGTTTCGGACACGGGCGTGAACGCGCTTTCGTCGAACCATCCTTATTATCTGGAGGCGCTTTCGCTTGTCGAAAGATTGCATCGTAGTCTCTTGGACGTGATCAAGGACGAATTTGATCGGCGTGGCCGCTCAGACGTAAACCCGGTTCAGGCCTTATTGCTTTATAATATCGGCGATAAGGAATTAACTGCGGGAGAATTACGGTCGCGCGGTTATTATCTGGGCTCTAACGTATCCTATAACGTGAAGAAACTGGTCGAGATGGACTATCTTTCTCATGAGCGTTCGCAGGTGGATCGCCGGTCCGTTCGCATTAGCCTGACGTCAAAGGGCCAAGATATTCACGATATCGTAAGCGGCCTTTACGCCAAGCATATGCGCACAGTGGAGCAGGTTGGTGGTATTTCGGAGGCTGAGTTCCGTCAAACCAATACGATCCTTGTGCGGCTTGAGCGGTTTTTAAATGATAACGTGAAATATCGTCTCTGAGAAACGGTAATCGGCAGGCTATTATTCGGTCGGCCATGAAATTGACATAACATTCAGCGATTGACGAACAGGGTGATGGAATGCTGTGAAAGCATTCCTTTACCATCCTGTGCGAAACATCGCATTGATGATTTGTTGGAATCAATTTCATGTATGTTTCTAAATCCGTAACGCGCCGCTCGGTTCTTCTGGGCACTGTTAGCGTTTTTGGGGCAGTTTTCCTGTCGCCGAAGCTATATGCCCAAAATATGGATGAGGAAACCGGCGATCAGGCCGAATGGGCGCAGCGTTACGATGCCGCGACCTCTAAGACGCTTGATCGTTCAACGACCCCCCTTTTGTCGCCTGAAACGCTGGGCGCTACGCTCGCTGCGGTCGAATCCTTTAAATTGGTCGTTGCTAAGGGTGGTTGGCCCTTAATGCCGCGGGTACCGCTTAAGCTCGGTATGCAGGACGCGGCAGTAACTGATTTACGCCGCAGGCTCATCGCATCCGGCGATTTGGATGTCGAAACGGGGCTGTCCGACACGTTTGACTCGTTTGTCGAAACGGGCGTTCGTCGTTTCCAAGAATTGCATGGTCTTAGAGCCACTGGGCTTGTGACGGCTCAAACGCTGACGGCTTTAAACATTCCCGCAGAGACGCGGCTGAAGCAGCTGGAAGTGAACCTTGTTCGTTTGCGGTCCTATGCCTCCAATCCCGGCCGTCGGTATGTGGCGGCGAATATTCCGGGCGCGATTGTTGAAACGGTAGAGGAAAATGTTGTCCAAACGCGCCATGCCGCCGGTGTTGGCAAGATTGACCGCCAATCGCCGATCATGACCACACGGGTCATCGATATTAATTTTAATCCGTTTTGGACCGTTCCGGCTTCGATCATCAAGAAAGATCTGATCCCAAAGATGCAGGCCAATCCCGGTTATTTGGCCGAGAATAAAATCCGCATTTTTACGAATGATGGGCAGGAATTGACGGCTCAGAAGGTGAATTGGAAGACCGACGAGGCGACCCATTATCAGTTTCGGCAGGATCCCGGTGGTGAATTCAACTCACTGGGTTTCGTACGGATTAATATCGCCAACCCTTATGGGGTTTACATGCATGATACGCCCGCCAAGGGCATTTTCGGCGATGATTATCGTTTTGTCTCGTCGGGCTGTATGCGTGTGCAGAATGTCCGCGATTATGTCGAATGGCTCTTGAAAGACACACCGGGTTGGGCTCGGGATCAGATTGACGAGGCGATCCAGTCGGGCCAGCGGGTTGACGCTCGGCTTGCAAAGCCAGTTCCCGTGTTCTGGGTCTATATTACGGCTTGGGCCACGCCCGACGGGCTCGTGCAGTTCCGCGACGATATTTATAACAAAGACGGGCTGACGGGCGTGCCTTTGGTTACCGCCGTTCAAAGCGATCCTTAGCGCTTAAGGAATTGGATTAGTCGGCGGTGGCTGGAGTTGAACTTGAACGCTTAAGAATTCGACTTATATCGGGTGTGACCACGGGATCATCGAAAGTACCGGTTAGGCTATAGGCCAAAATGGCCGGTTCGGCACCGCTTTGAGGTGGCGGACCAACGGCCTCACCGGAGAGATTGAGCTTTCGCTCCCCTAAATCGACGTTTCCGACAAGTTTCATGCGGTTCGGTTGGAGCGTCATATCGGCCTCGTTAAGCGTGGCCGTACCGTTGGCAAAGCGCGCTGATATCCGCATGGTTTCGAAATCGGTCTTGCCGCCGCGCATATCACGAATGGCTGAGAGAGGACGCGTTTCGATGCGCTTGAGGATGGACGGGATGTTGACGCCGGCCAAAGATCCGTTCGCTAGCAATCCGTCGGCATTGCCGGATATGGATTTCATCCATTGATCGAGCGAAGGACCGGACGCGGTTAAGTTAAAATTCCCGGTTACGGTTCCGTCAATTTTTTTGATGTCCATGAGTGCAAGCGTTGCTTGCCCGATGTCGATGGTTTCGAAATTTCCGTGGGTTGCGACCGCAAAACCACTTGAATCGGGCTGGACCGTTACTTTTCCCTTGGCGCTGCCTTGGAACAACCGCGCGGATGCCAAAGTGATGTCGAGGTTGCGATCTTTGGCCATGATGGCGAGCGCAACATTGGATATACGGACAATACCCAAATTAATGCGTTCCGCCGAAAGGCGAATGTCGAAATCTTGCTGGGGTGTAAGTTCTGGACTGATGGTTGCGACCTTCCAGCCAACAGCATCCGACTGTTTTGGCCAAATCGGTGAGAGGAAGTTTGTTACATCCATATCTCCGGCCGATAGGGTGCCTGTGACCAAGGGGCGAGGGCCTGAAATATCAAACGACACACCACCCGTCATTTGCACCGGACCGAGTTTGATCTGGGCTTCGGAGATCGCCAAAGCGAGTGGGGTGAGGTGTGCTTTGCCATCAATCGTTAGTGATGTTGCGAAGGTAATGGGCGGCGCTAGAGCCAGCCAATCCCCCATTTTATCAAGACGTGCGATATCGCTGACGATCCGACCATCGAATTGCGCCATGCCGCCACGAAACGCCTCACCCTTTAACCTTACGCTGCTCGAAAGCGCGCTGATATCGAGGTTAAGGCTGCGTGCACCCTCTAGCGATGGATTAGCGCTTCCGAGACTAACCGAATAGCTGACATCCTGCTGTCGCCAAAGTCCCGACCCCGAAAGGCTCTTTGAGCCGTCGGTATAAAAATAGACGGCCATATTAAGGTCTGTTGCCTCTGGTCTTGGCACATCGTGTTCCGTGACGCTCAGCTGGCCGCCCGTCATCGTGATGGTTTCAATTTGGCGATGATCGGTCTTTTCAGATTTTGCATGGACCGGAGATAAGCCGACGGCTAGCGACTTGCCCAAGCGATCTGGATCGTTGGGAACCAGTTCACTTGGCACGGTGACATGCGGCGACTCAACATGCATCGAGACCGGCTCGTACCGACCGCCCAGTAAAGAAAACACCCGTAGACCGAAGGATACATCATGAGATTTAAGTTCGATTTTGTTTTCAAATGATATTGTTAAAGCGGAAATATCAAGTAGCGGTTGAGGTAGAAGGCGTAAGCTCGCTTGCCCCTCAATCCTGTTCACCGGTCCGATTTCGCGGCCAATAATCTCTTTAAGTTCTGAGAGAACGGGCCCGCTGCTGATGGGGAATGAGATCAGGCCTAATGCTAAAAAGGCGACGATGCCTCCGCAAGCGATGGCGGCGCGCCGGATAAGGGGGCGATAGGCGTTAAGGTCGATCATATTGTCCGGCGTAACTTTTCATCATTCAGACCGATGGTATACATGGTCGCATCTGTTGCAGGAAGATACCTTACGGTGTGGGGTGGAGGTTCTTCCTTTTTTTTGATCCTTTTGGTGAAGCGTGATGGCGATAATGAACGATAGCAAACCACTTTGGGCACCTGATGCCACCCACATCGAGCAGACGCAGATGGCTCGCTTCATGTCGTTTTTCAACGCGCGCGAAGGGCTCGCGCTTCACGATTATCCAGCGCTTCATGCTGCATCGATTGAGAGGCGGCCCGCGTTTTGGTCGGCGATTTGGGATTTTTGTAGCGTTATTGGTGAAAAGGGTGGCGAAGTCTTGGCCGAGGACACAATGCCGGGTGCGGCGTTTTTCCCTCAAGCACGTTTGAATTTTGCAGAGAATATGTTGCGGGAGACCGCCAATGGCGAGGCGATTATTTTCCGCGCTGAGGATAAAGTAGAGCGCCGATT
>CANCAR010000164.1 GCA_947374125.1 Hyphomicrobiales bacterium
ATAATCGCCAACTCATGCCAGAGATTGGCCTCTATCGCGTGCCAAAAGTGCTTTAAGCCGGAACAACCTAGTTCGCACCGGATTTTACGTGTACCGGTAACAAAGCCGAGATAGAGGCTGATTTCCTGCCATCCCCAAGCCAGCAACCCTGCGGTGAAGGCGATGTATACCGATGCCGTATCCGTCCCATTCGCCGTGTTCTGTAAGGCGACGAAAGCGCCAAACAGAACAAAGGTCGAGCCAAGCATGCTCCATTTGAACGTCTTGTTTGGGAGATTATCCAAAAAGAAAATCACCCCGGTGGTAAACCACCAGATAAACAAGGCCGCAAGGACGGGAAGTCCGTAGTGCATCGGTGTTATCCTGCTCTTTCCTTACCAGGTCGGGACGAGACGAATCTCAGCCCCCAACTCGTTCTTCTTGGCCGGAATCATATACAAACGCAGGAAGGTAAACCCTGCAGCCGCAGCGGTTGCAACCTTGTTCACCTTTGCACGCAGACCGCCCTTCGCCTGAATCTTAGCTGAGGCTTCGCTGATCTCTTTCAACCGATCAAGCCCGGCGAAGAACGCGGGATGGTCGATGTCGAGTTCCAGCGGGAAGGTCTGACGAGAGATTTCAGTCGTGATCTGGAAGACTTTATAGTCGTAATCCTTGATGTCGACGCCGAGTGCCTCGTGGAAATAAGGGCGCTGATGGTCGCGGACATACATCGTCGCGAAAACGGCGAGCAGGAAGAATTTCACCCAATATTTATTGACGCCCTTCAGCAGGTGCGGATTGGCGCGCATCAACAGCGCAAACGCCTCGCCATGGCGGAACTCGTCATTGCACCACTTCTCAAACCATTTGAAAATGGGGTGGAAGCGACGGTCCGGATTATTCTGCAATTGCCGGAAAATCGTGATGTAGCGGGCATAGCCAATCTTCTCGGACAGATAGGTCGCGTAGAAGATGAATTTTGGCTGGAAGAAGGTATATTTCTTGGCCTTCGTCAAAAAGCCGAGATCGATACCGATCTTGAAATCTTTCAGCGTGTCATTGATGAACCCGGCATGGCGGGATTCATCGCGTGCCATGAATTTAAAGAGCTCGCAAATATCTGGATTGGTACCGCGCTTGCGCATTTCAGAATAAAGAATGCAACCGGAAAACTCGGATGTCAGCGAGGACACGAGAAAATCGACGAATTCCTTGCGAAGCCCCTCAGGCAAATCGTCAAGCGATGTCTCGTCCCACTCTTCGGAACGTTTGAAATGCAGTTTATTGGGATCGGACCGCATTTCGGCAATCAGCTTGTCCCATTCCTCGCGCACAGGCGACACGTCAATGCGGTCAAGCGCGTCAAAATCGGTGGTGTAAAAGCGCGGGGACAGCACCGTGCTCTCCTGCGCCATACGGGCCGTATCCTTGGCAGAAATACTCAGTCTTTCGATGGTCATACTTCTTCTCCCGAAAAGCTGAATTCAAACAATTCCATGAATTCTAAATCACCCGTCAGTTTAATCCACTGCTGCTCAATCCAACCAGCGCGACTGATCGTCGCTTGCCGCCGCTCAATGCGCGTCTCGCCATAAGGCACGCGGATTTCTTGGCCATGGACCAGCACTTCGTCGCCGGGACGAACCTTCACATCACCATCTAGCTCAACATGAGCCCCGAGGCTTTCAAACGTATTGACCACGTGGACGGTGCACATCACGTCCTCGCGGACCTTTTTGCCAAATGGATTGAGCATCAGCCCTGCCCTCCTGCACTTTTCAAGAACGTCTTGAATACATCCGCATTGGTATGGCCATACGCGTCAAGGTCAAGCGTAACTTTGTTCTCCTCATCGATCAGCAACACCATGCCATTCGTCAGGATCTCCAAGCGCATGGGGGCCGTCAGCGATGCGCCGCTTTGCTTTCTGGCGCGCATCATCCCGCGCAAAAGACCCCGAAGGAAGCCATTTGTCCCGGGTGCAGCGATAGAAACAACGTCATTGGTGCTGGCATCGAACACCCGCACGCTCCCATCGGTGGCGTCTTCAAACCGCAGGGTGCGACTTTCTGCCACTTGGGTTCTCACCAAATCGGTCAGCGCGGGCGCGGGCGATATCCGCCCCATGGCAACCACAAAGATCGTGGCTGCAATCAACAAAGCCGCGCCATAAAGCGGAGCACGGGGAAAGCGGATGTCGACGGTCTGTTCCATACGATCCTCAGGCTGTCACAACACTGGACGCGAAGCGAACCAATTTCCGCTCCGTCTGCATAGGAACTGTGGCCTTACCCTCAAGCGCGTCGCTTAAAAGACGGGCAACCGCCTGCGCATCGGGTATTGCGCGCAGCATCGGCTGCGGCTGCTTCAAGTGGAAGGGGCGAGCATGCGGCCACAAAATAAGCCATGCTAGACGATCCTTACCCTTCATCTCTACCGGAATATCGCCAGCACCGGAGGCATAGGTACGCAATCCGGCATTCTCAATCAGCGAGAAGGGCAGATTGAGCGACATGGGCAGCGCCATACCAATCCGCAAAACGATACGCTTGGTTGTGATCGTATAAATCGTGGTGCGAGCACTGGCCCAAGCTAATCCTGCCAAAAGGCCACAAGCGACGAGACCCAGCGGTACATACCAAAGCATTGGTTTTACTGCTTCAGTAACCGGCGCGCCGTCCAAGAGACGCAGACCGACGACGTAAAGGGTCAGCAGCGCGAAATAAACCGCGACTTTGCGAACATGGAAGGCGTGGACCGCCATATCCTGCCAGCGGGGAGAGCCCTGCCAGAGCATGCGCTCACCCTCTGGCAAAACTTCGGGCAATCCTCTTACCGGATCAAAGTCGAAATCATCGTGGCTCATGTCAGTGGCTCCGAACGTGCAGCCGTCGCGTAGAGATGGCCACCAGCGTAATAGGCGCAGATTTTGTCTTCCTCGAGCCTTGTCACGAAATCTGAATTTTTGTGGCCAGGAACCTTGGCGAAATGCGCCGCTGTGATCGACCGAACGAGCACTTCACGTTTGGAATAGCTGATGCGTGACATGGTCGTTGGCAGAAGCACGTTGCGCGGGCCGGAGGGTCCTGCCACCTCGATCTCGAAATAGCGGATAATCGCTTCAGCACGATCGAGCCACACATCCTTAACCGTACCGCCAACTTTACCGTCAAGACCGATCACCGGCATACCGCGCGGATCGGGATCGTTGTGATCGATGTGCCAATCTGGCGCGGTGCGCAACGGAATGAGCTTCGGCGTGCCGTGGATCGTAACATCGGGGATGTCTCGACGCTCAGCATAAGCCGCTGGACCAACGCCATCGATCATCGGATCACCATCGGGCACCAAAGGCGCACCGAGGAAGCCCGCGAGCGGTGTCGCTTCAATCGGGCGGGAATCATGCGGCTCGGCGCGAGGCGCTTTAACCGTCGTTCCATCCGCCAAGAGGAATGTCTTTGGCGATGGGATGGCAGGGAAACCCTGAACCTTAATCCCCGAAGAACGCTCGGATTCGAGCGGATAACCTTCGCGCTTGTCCTCTGCGTGAAGATAGTAAATCACCGCTGCGAGAAAACCCCAAAACAGATACAGCGTGATTTGGGCAACGTCGAAATAACTCGTAATGGCTGCGTGCATGTCAGGCCTCCCTATACCCTTCAACCCGACCCTCTTCCCACTTGGGAGAAGGCCCAGTTTGCCGCGCGCGGCGGCTCTTGTCGGAACCCAGCAATGGGCCGACGACGAACAGCGTTGCAAAGAGCAACGCAATTTCTAAAATGAAAACGACGATATAACCCGTCGCAGGACCTTTGAGCGATGGACCAAAGGTGCCCGATTGTGCCGCCCGTGAGATAAGGTCACGGGTCACGCCGCTAAACGCAATGCTCACACCGGCACAGGTGGCCTGAACGCCTCCCCAAGTGCCGAGCAGAATTCCGCTCATCTTGCTATTGGCGAGCCCCATCGTTGTGGTTAGCGTACCAACCGAAAACAAGCCCGCCCCAATACCAACAGCAAAGGTGCCACTCCTGAACAGACCGACAGAGTCCGCCAAGGGCGACACAACCACAACGCCAAATGCGACGGCACCAAAAAGGAGCCCGATCGACGCCACCTTTAACGGTTCAATCTTCAGATTGAGCAGCTGTTCGGACAACATAAATCCGATCAACATGCCACCCGCAAGGATCGCCATCAAAAACGTAGTTTGCCCAACGGCCATGCCAAAGACCTGCCCTGCAAAGGGTTCGAGAAGGATGTCCTGCATGTTGAAGGCCGCGGTTCCAAGACCAACCGCCACCATCAATCGGACAAACCCAGGAATTTGAGCGAGCTTTAACCAAGCGTCGCGGAAATCTACATTCGCCTCTTGCTTTTCAAGGTCGACCAAACGGCGGCGAGGTTCCATCTGCCACAACGCAATAACGTTGAAGATGATCGTCAGCATCGCCACGCCTTGGATCAATTGAATAAGCAGGATCTGGTTGAACGTTTTCAAAATGTAGCTGTAGGCCACCGCACTGCCAACCATGCCAACAAGCAGCATGGTGAAAAGTAGCGCGACCACACGGGGACGAACATGTTCAGGGGCGAGATCATTCGCCAGCGCGAGCCCAGCCGTTTGGGTTGTATTTATGCCAGCACCAACGAGTAAGAAGGCTAACCCTGCGCCTAATTGTCCATAGATCATCGGACCCGTCGTATCGCCCGACAAGAGCAATAGCGCGAACGGCATAATGGCAAAGCCACCGAACTGCATCATCGTGCCGAACCAAATATAGGGCACCCGCTTCCACCCGAGCACCGATTTATAGGTGTCTGATTTATAGCCAATCAACGCGCGGAAAGGAGCAAAAACCACCGGCAGCGATACCATAAGACCAACGAGCCAAGCAGGCACAGCCAGTTCAACAATCATGATGCGGTTGAGCGTACCGGTTAACAGCACGGTCGCCATCCCAATCGAGATCTGGAAGAGGGCCAGACGCAGCAATTTGCTAAGCGGCAATTCTTTTGTTGCGGCATCAGCAAACGGCAAGAACTGCGGGCCAATACGCTGCCAGCCCTTAATGATCTTGCCGTTGATGGTGAAGATGCGCTTCATACCCGCTTCAACTCCTGCGCTTTGGAGTGATAAAAGCCGCTGGTGATGTGCTGACTACGGCCCAGCTCCCAACCCGCAAATCGAGCATCGCGGTCGATGGATGTGGCAATAGCCGATGCCCGGTGGGGTACAATCCAAGGTGAACGGTCGCCGCGCGGAAACAGTTTTCCCACCGTCTGCATGGCACCCAAGAGTGGGGTCCAAGGCGCATAACTGAAATGCACGCCAGAACGGCTCATCGCGGCAAACCGCGCGATCATATCAAGCATATCGGCGCGGCTGTAATGGATGACCGAATCCATCGCGACCACGTGATCGAACGTGCCCAGCGAATGATCAATCATATCGCCCGCCAGAAACGCGATCTTTCCCTTGCCGAGCGTGGCTGGAAGTCGCTCTTTGGCGAGCTCGATCAAGGTCGGGGAAAGATCAATCGCGGTAACATCCGCCCCGCGCTTGGCGGCTTCGACGGCTAACGCCCCAGTACCGCAACCGGCATCTAACAAGCGGCAGCCCTCGAGGTCGTCTGGGAGAAACGACAACAAGCTTGCCCGCATCCGGTCGCGGCCAGCGCGCACGGTTGCACGCACACCGCTAACCGGAGCGTCCGATGTCAATCGTGACCAAGCCGCCGCTGCTGTGCGGTCGAAATAGGTCTCGATCTTGCTGCGACGTTCGATATATCCCGATGACATCAGTCAAATCCTAGAAAATCAAAAATATCACGGTCTTTCATCGAGCGAGCTTCAAGCGGATCGCTATCGATCAGCAAGGACGCCGCAAGACGCAGATATTCTTTTTGAACCGCCAAAACTTCTGGCGACTCGGGCATTTCAAACAAAGTCGATTTTTTCAGGCGGCTCAGCCGGATCGCATCAAGATCCGGGAAATGCGCAACCCGCTGCAATCCCGTCGCCTCGTTGAACCGGTCGATTTGATCGGTATCCTTCGAGCGGTTGGCAATGACGCCGCCAACCCGTACGCCATAATTCTTCGCTTTTGCGTTAATGGCTGCAACGATGCGGTTCATCGCGAAGATCGAATCGAAATCATTCGCGGTGAC
>CANCAR010000165.1 GCA_947374125.1 Hyphomicrobiales bacterium
CTCTTTACCCTTGCAACCCGTTGCTTCTTTAACCTTTGTCGTCCAAGCGCCCCATGTTTCATGGTCCCATGGTTCGCTCGGCAAACACGCCAAAGCCGCGGCAAGAAAATCGACATTTAACCCATCAGGCCGCGTAATCGGCCCAGCGACGACACCGGCCCATTGGGCAGCATCCGCCAACCGGGCAAGATTGCCTCGTACCGCAAGCCAAAACGCTTCATTCACCGCAATGCCAAGATGCGCCAAACGGGAAGCCACCTCAGAAAAAGGTAACTGGTGCAGGAGCCTAGCGTTCAAACCGTCAAGCTCATGCTCGTCAAATTTAGCCGGTGCACGCGAAAGCCGCGCGAGATCAACCAGTGCGCCAAGCTCCTCCATCGTCGGCACCGCGCGAACGGCCTCGGATGAACCCACCAGCACAGCCAAAGAGGCCACCGCCATCGGCTCCATATCGGCCTCACGCAGCGAGGCAATCGAGAAATGTCCTAGGCGTTTCGAAAGCCCTTCACCGCTCGCGTTTGTCAGCAAATTATGGTGCCCAAACTGTGGCGAGCGACCTGAAAGCGCCTCAAAAATTTGGATCTGAACGCCCGTATTGGTGACATGATCTTCGCCGCGGATCACATGCGTGACGCCCATCGCGATATCATCAACAACAGAGGGAAGCGTGTAGAGGTAGGTACCGTCGGCACGGATCAACACAGGGTCCGACAAAGACGCACTTTCAACATGCGAAGGCCCGCGCACCAAATCGATCCAAGCCACGCTACGGTCTTCGAGAATAAAGCGCCAATGCGGCTTGCGGCCTTCGGCCTCAAACGCGGCCTTTTCCTCGTCCGTTAGCTTCAACGCCGCGCGGTCATAGACGGGCGGCAAATGCCTCGCCGCCTGCCGCTTGCGCTTGCGCTCCAATTCATCTTCCGTTTCATAACACGCATAAAGCCGCCCCATCGCCCGCAGACGATCAGCCGCCTCATTATAGAGCGCAAACCGCTCCGACTGGCGGATGACATGATCGGGCTTGATGCCAAGCCAGTTGATATCGGTCGCAATCCCGTCAGCAAATTCGCGCGTCGAGCGTTCAAGATCGGTGTCATCATAGCGCAGGATGAATTGCCCCCCGCCACGCTTGGCAAACAGATAATTCAGCAATGCCGTGCGGGCATTACCGATATGGATACGACCCGTAGGCGAAGGCGCGAAACGTACGATAGGAGCAGTCATGGGAGTCCTTGGAACAAACTGGGCAATCTAGTTTAACGTTACATCACGACTGTCTCAGCGGCTAAGAATCCGTCTCCTTGAAGGAGAAGGTGTCGCCGAAGGCGACGGATGAGGTTCTAATGGTTGCCGTTAGTCCCTCATCCCCCTACTCCGTAGGCACCTTCTCCCCGATGGGAGAAGGAAGATCAATCTATAAAATAATTAAAAATCCACCACATCCGTCCCCGTCAACGCCCTTTTCGGCGCGAGAGTCGCATCAGGCGCAAAGCTTACTCTTCCCTGATCGCGGAAACGGTTGACGATCGGATAGCGCCGATCACGGCCAAAATTCTTGAGCGTTACTTTAACGCCCGGTGCCGATTGGCGGCGCTTATACTCTGCCGAATACAGCAAGCGCTCGATCTTTTTCACGGTCTCGAAATCAAAGCCTTTGGCCACCAAATCGGAAACGCGCATTTCGTGTTCGACCAAGCCTTCGAGGATCGCATCGAGCACCTCGTAAGGCGGCAGCGAATCCTGATCCGTCTGATTTTCGCGTAACTCCGCAGATGGCGCTTTGGTGATAATTCGCTCAGGAATCACGACGCCGGAAGGCCCCTTGGCCCCTTCGGGCTTCCAGCGGTTTCGCAATTCCGACAGCCGATAGACCTCCATTTTGTAGAGATCCTTGATCGGATTGAAACCGCCATTCATGTCGCCATAGATTGTGGCGTAACCCACCGACATTTCCGATTTGTTGCCGGTCGTAACAACCATTGAGCCGAATTTATTCGAAATCGCCATCAACAACGTGCCACGCGCGCGGCTTTGTAGATTTTCTTCGGTAATATCGGCGGGCTTGCCAGTAAATACCGGCTTTAAAATTTGCTCGAAGCCATCCACCGCGGGCGCTATCGGCAAGACATCATAGCGAATACCAAGCGCCTTGGCGCAGGCTTCCGCATCCTCAAGACTATCGGACGAGGTGTAGTGAAAGGGCAGCATCACGGCATGAACGCGGTCCGCCCCTAACGCATCCACCGCCATCGCCGCGCAAATCGCCGAATCGATACCACCAGAGAGGCCCAGCACCACGCCGGGGAAGCGATTTTTATCGACATAATCTCTAAGGCCCAAAACGCAGGCTGCATAATCGGCCTTGTCATCTGCACCCGTCAGCGCCTTAGCCCCATCCGCGCAGTGCCAACCTTCCGGCCCGCGCGACCATTCGGTAAGGACCAAATCGGAGCGGAAGGACGGCATTTGAACGGCTAACGCGCTATCGGCATTCAAAACAAAAGACGCGCCATCAAACACAAGGTCATCCTGCCCGCCAACCTGATTAAGATAAACGAGTGGCAACCGGCTCTCGGTGACGCGTGAAACGGCAATATTGAAACGAATATCGCTTTTGCTACGAAAATAGGGCGAGCCATTCGGCACCAGCAACAGCTCGGCCCCCGTCTCGGCAAGGCATTCCACCACATCCTCGCCCCAAATATCCTCACAAATCGGCAAACCCACGCGAATACCGCGCAGCATCACCGGGCCGGGCATGGGGCCAGACACAAAGACGCGTTTTTCGTCAAACACGCCATAATTCGGTAAATCGACCTTAAAGCGGACAGCCTCGATTCGTCCCGCATCGAGCACGGCACAGGCATTGTAAAGCTTACCCGCCTCGACCCACGGCAGCCCGATCAGCACCGCAGGTCCGCCATCCGCCGTCTCGCGCGCCAAGGCCTCGCACGCAATCCGGCAAGCGTCTTGAAACGCAGGTTTCAGCACCAAATCCTCCGGCGGATAGCCGGCGAGGAAGAGTTCCGGAAACATCACCGCATCGGCACCAAGTTTGTGCGCATCTCTCCGCGCGGCACGAGCCAGCGCGAGATTGCCTTCAACATCCCCGAGCGTCGGGTTGAGTTGGGCGAGAGCTAAGCGGAGGGTGGTAGGCGAAGGGTTCATAAGCAGCGTTTAGCGTTCCGGACGCAGAAGGGCAATGACCCAAGCCTTAAACTACGCACGAAGCGCCTTCTCAATCCGCCGATCTGGCACAAGCCACATCAACGCCACGACGGCATAAAGCACCATTGAGGCATAAGGTAAGTATCCCGCCAACACCACCGCAACCGCATAAATCACTAAAGAAGCAATGCCCTTGATATCTCCACCAATCGCTTTTGCCAGCGTCGAGTCTTTGCCATGCAGCGCAATCAAAGATTGCACCAGAATGTAATAGGCGATGCCGGACATCAACATCACTACACCATAGGCTGCAACCGGTGCCGCCGCATAATAGGACTCATTCAGCCAAGCGGTCGTAAACGGCACCAGAGAAAGCCAAAAGAGCAAATGCAAATTGGCCCACATCACCAACCCATTCACCTTATGCGCCGCATGCAGCATGTGGTGGTGATTATTCCAATAAATGCCGATAAATATAAAACTCAGCACATAGCTGAGAAACGTCGGCGAAAGTGCCATTAACGCATCAAGCCCCGCGCCATGCGGTACTTTGAGCTCCAACACCATGATCGTGATGATCACGGCCAATACCCCGTCGCTAAAGGCTTCCAATCGCGATTTCGTCATTCTTTGCCTCCGTTTGGGAGGTAGCTTACTGAAGGTGAGGTTGGGACGCTAGTTCAAATTACAATCGTCATTGCGAGCGACGAGCGAAGCAACCCAGCTAAAAGTCGTTATAAATTAGGAGCTTAGCTACCGCGCACTTTCATGCACCATTAACTGGGTTGCTTCACCTTCGTTCGCAATGACGGTTCGCGAGGTATGAGAACAGTAACAAAAAACGCACTACCGCCCTCACGAAAACCGATAACAATCCATCATCAACACGCCATATTCCTGGCTCGTATGAATGCGTTTGCCGTATGGATGATCGCCTGCTGCTCCCATCGCGACAAACAATGGCAGAAGATGCTCTTCTGACGGATGGTTTTTGACTCCATTCGGAGCAACCTCGCGATAATCCACCAAAGCTTGCGTATCGCCCGCCTCAATCGTGTGGTCCAACCATTCGCCAAAGCTCTTCACCCAATCGGGCGCAGGTGAATCAAGGCGAAATTGACCTTTGAAAAACTCGTGCAGATTATGCGTTGCCGCCCCCGAGCCGATGATGAGCACACCGGAATCGGCCAGAGGCTTTAACGCCTGTCCGAGTTTGAAATGATAGGCCGCGCCCCTATCGGGATCGACAGAAAGTTGCACGACGGGAATATCCGCCTCGGGCCTTAAGAGGACCAAGGGCACCCATGTGCCATGGTCATAACCACGGTCCGCGAGAGCAGGTGTGAGGCCCGCTTTATCCAACAAATCAAAAGCCTCTTGCGCTACTTGCGGGGAACCCGGCGCACGGTATTTCACCTCGCGAAGCTCCGGCTCAAAGCCGCCAAAATCATAAATCATCGGTGGGTGCGCGCCATTGGAAAGCGTAGGCCTGCTCGCCTCAAAATGCGCTGACACCATTAAAATCGCACGCGGCGTGCCGATATCTTTGCCAAAGCTTTCGAGAAAGAGCTTCGCTTCCGTATTGTGCAAAATCAGGTTCGGGGCACCGTGGGAGACAAAAAGCGTAGACATGATAGAGTACTCACTGTGAAGGACACAGCATCATAAATGAGCCATCACCGGTCAATTACAAAGTGCAAAGGCGCAAGCTCGCTTTTGCGAACCCGCGCCTTCAAAACTTCCTAGACTTTAAAAGCCTAAACTTTACTCCGCGGCCTCAACCAGAGGACGGCCCTTAGAGAGACGCTCTTTCTTGAGCAATTCAGCCACCAAAAACGCCATCTCAAGCGCCTGTTCGGCATTCAAGCGTGGATCACAATGCGTGTGGTAGCGGTCGTGCAGATCCATATCGGAGATCGCTCGTGCGCCGCCGGTGCATTCGGTGACGTTTTTGCCGGTCATTTCTAAATGGATGCCACCGGCATAGGTGCCTTCGGCCTGATGAACGTTGAAGAAGGTTTTGACTTCCGAAAGAATCATATCGAAAGGTCGCGTCTTGTAGCCCGAACCCGCCTTTACCGTGTTGCCATGCATCGGATCGCATGACCAAACAACCGAGCGACCTTCGCGCTTCACGGCGCGAACAAGTGCTGGCAAATGCGCCTCGGCCTTATCCGCACCAAAGCGCGCGATCAGCGTCAGACGGCCCGGCTCATTGGCTGGGTTCAAAACATCGATCAACCGGATCAATTCTTCCGGATCGAGCGACGGGCCGCACTTCAAGCCAATCGGGTTTTTGATGCCGCGGAAATATTCGACATGGCCGTGGTCTGGCTGGCGCGTGCGGTCACCAATCCAGATCATGTGGCCGGAGGTTGCGTAATAATCACCAGACGTTGAGTCAATGCGCGTCATCGCCTGCTCATAGCCGAGCAACAAGGCCTCATGCGAGGTGTAGAAATCCGTGGTGCGCATTTCAGGATGCGCCTCGGGGTCAATGCCGATGGCGCGCATGAAATCGAGCGTCTCGGTGATGCGATCCGAAATTTCCTGATATTGGCCCGATTGTGGGCTGTCTTTAACGAAGCCCAGCATCCAGCGATGCGCATTCTCCAAATTCGCATAACCACCATTGGCAAACGCGCGGATGAGGTTGAGCGTCGCGGCCGACTGGCGATACGCCATGATCTGCCGCTCAGGGTCCGGGATACGCGCCTCAGGCGTGAACTCAATACCATTCACCACATCGCCGCGATAGGACGGCAACTCCACATCGCCGATCTTCTCATTCGGGGTTGAACGGGGTTTGGCGAACTGGCCCGCCACACGGCCAATCTTTACCACAGGCGAGGAACCGGCAAAGGTCAGCACCACCGCCATCTGCAAGAACAGGCGGAAGAAATCGCGGATATTGTCAGCGGAATGCTCGGCAAAGCTCTCGGCGCAATCGCCGCCTTGCAGCAAAAACGCCT
>CANCAR010000166.1 GCA_947374125.1 Hyphomicrobiales bacterium
GAGAGATCGTCGAGTACAACGATGTTTTCGCCCGCTGCGAGCAGGTCGAGCACCATATGGCTGCCGATGTATCCTGCGCCGCCGGTAACTAGAATGGTCATGGTCTCATCTCTCCGATATCGCGGAAGGTATCAAAAAAAGGGATGACCGGAACGATCCGGAGCTCTGATTAAGGTGTTAATGGCAAAGGGGCAAGCGTTTGAAAGACGATCCGATCTTTGCAGCCCGACAGGCGGAATGCGCCACCATGCTTTTGGCCATTGCGAGAATGTTGCTGTGTGTTGATAACCATGAATTTGCCGCTTGGTTGCGAATGATTGCTGATGATGTTGAGGCAAAGGGCGTGGAGCATGGATTAAACCTGTCTATACCTGCAAATGATGATGATCAGTGCCCGCTTTCGATGGAATAGGCGGGGGCAGGCATATTGGTATCGCGGGCGTGCATCGACATATCCGGTATGTCCGTTTCTTCTGTCATGGGTTCGCTTAAACGTTGGGCGAAACCCTCGTTAGGGGTGAGCCAAGGGCAACTCAGATACCAGCTGAAGCCGCCTGGCTTTAGGGCCACGTTTACTTGGCCATTCACCGCCTGAGGAACGATCTTTTCTAAGATGTTCATCCCGTAGCCCCGGTAAGGGATGACGGGAACGTCATCTGATCCGTCATTTTCACGCCAAACAAAGGAAATCCTTTGGGTGTTGAAGAGATCGGTTTGAAGCCACCAATCGATTGATACCCTACCGGCGGCTTTCGAGAGCGCGCCGTGATTCAATGCATTTTGAGCCAGTTCATGAATGGCACTGCCAATGGTTTCAACAAAGTGTGGTGAGCCGAGAAGCGCCTGCCCTGTCATCGTGACACGGTCGGATAGTCCGGGTGCCACGCTTTCAAGCTGCGCCTTGATCAGAACATCCAATTGGGCCCCTTCCCATTCTTCACGCACGATCACGTCGAAGGAGCGGGAGATGGCCTGCAAGCGACTATCAAAACGGGTTTCGAACTCCGCCATGGACTCACTGGTGCGAAACAGTCGCCGCGACATGGAGGAGATAACAGCCAGCATGTTTTGGTTGCGATGCACCAGCTCGGAGGCGAGCGCTTCGATCTGGGTTTCACGCAAGCGCCGCTCGGTGACATCAATGGCAACGCCAATCAACCCGATAACGGTTCCATTATCTAAGATTGGATCAACTTGAAGCCATTTATGGATGATTTTGCCCGCCTTAGAATAGGAATATTCAAGCTGTTGCCCAATACCGGTTTCGATGACTTGTTTCTTGACCTTAACGGTCTGTTGCGCGGCTTCAACCGGCATAAAATCCGTATCGCGTTTGCCAATGAGATCGGTGGCGCTGCCAAATTGGGGGTTATGAATCCAAGAAATAACAAGGTCCCTGTTCTGGATAAACATGGTCATCTTGGACGCTGACAGCGACGCATTGAACATTTTTTCGACGTAGACGCGCTTTTGATCACTCTCCTTGAACGCCGCCTTAAGGCCGAGATTAGCGGCAGCGAGCGCGTTCCGGCTGTCAGCAATCTGCTGAATACGGCGGCGGTGAATGATGATCTGCGTTACGCTACACACAAAGACCCCCAAAAGAGCGAGCAGAACAACCAAGCGCAGCAGCTCACTTGCTGCAACATAATCACGATGCGCTTGGTTCATGTCCTCGCCTGCGAGCCATTCCAGCGATTTGAACTGTGCCTGCAAGACATCAAGCTTAGGAAGGTCGTTAGAAGGCTGCGGCAGGGCAGCTTTATTGGAGATTGCTTGGTCAATCGCGTCGTGTCGACGCTCGATGGAGCTGCGAATTCCACTTAGGATTTTTTGCTTTTCGATGTCTGGCTGTAATAAAAGGCCAGTGTCGATGAGATCCAATGCCGCCCGAATGGTGAGATGCATCTCATCAAGGGCATCCGTGTTGCCCCCCGCAAAATAACGGCCTTCCGCATCTGAGATGGCCCGTGTGGTTGAGGAGAGTTTGGCGGCAATATTCTGAAGTTTTTCGGCACTGGAAACACGGCGGACGGCGTCGTCAGACCGGCTGAACTGCACCATACCGATGACCATAAGCGACAACAAATAGAATGCGCCGATCAGAATTAGAAAGATCGGCACAGTAGCGCTTGTCGGTGCAGACAGCGCATTTGCCTCCTTGGGAGCATCCTGCTTGGCGTGTTTTGCAAAGCCTTGGCCCAACGTCCATGTTTGATCAACCATTGTCAGGTGACTCCAACTCATAAAGCTAATCCGATAATGCAATGCGAGGCTTTAGGTTCCGCATAAATACCGAACGAAAATCTCCGTAAGGACAATTTGGGAAACTACGGATATTAATCGATGGGCTCGACAGATCGCGGGCTAAACGCAATAAAGACCTTATGAATGAAACGCTTGCCTTTGACCGCACGCTGGTTGAACCTGAAGGACGTGCCATTGCTGTCAGTTCATTGGTGCGACGGATTGTCGCACCTAATGGCGGCCCCTTCACGTTTACCGGGACGTGCACCTATCTGATCGGCCAAAGCGAACTGGCCGTGGTGGATCCGGGGCCTGAAAATGACGTGCATTTCGATGCGCTGGTTGACGCCATTGGTGCATCGACGGTCTCAGCGATCCTTGTAACGCACACCCACAAAGACCATTCGCCGTTGGCAAGACGGCTTCAAGCCTTGACGGGCGCGCCGATTTTGGGCTGTGCGCCGCATTTTGCCGCTCGTCCGCTGGGTGAGGGAGAAACGAACCGGTTGGATGCCTCCGCCGATCGGGATTATCGCCCAGACCGGATTTTAGCCGCCGGAGAGGTGATTGAGGGGAAGGGCTTCACGCTAGAAGCGGTGCCCACGCCCGGCCATACGATGAACCATCTTTCTTTCGCGCTTGCCGAGGAAAACGCGCTGTTCTCGGGCGATCATGTCATGGCCTGGTCAACCAGCATTGTTGCGCCACCGGACGGATCGATGGGGGCCTATATGGCCTCGCTTGAGGTTTTAATGGCGAGAAGTGAGACGGTGTATTGGCCGGGCCATGGCGGGCCTGTGATGGAGCCCGCACGCTTTGTCCGCGGGCTCTTGCATCATCGCCGGATGCGCGAGGCAACGATTACTGAGCGCGTTCAAGCGGGAGATCGTTTTATCCCGCTGATCGTCGAACGCCTCTATAGCGGGCTTGATCCAAAGCTAAAGAGGGCTGCTGCCTTGAGCGTGTTCGCACATTTGGAAGATTTAGTGGTGCGCGGCCTGGTGCAAACGGCAGGCGAGGCGCGGTTGGACGGGGAATATTGGGTGGGGTGAAGAACGCCCGAATCGAAAGCGGAGTGTTGGAACAGGGCTTGCGCAACACTGGAACCGAGTGTAATTTTAGGCCATGAAATTAAGGTCATCAAAAAACGGTGCTTCTGGGTTCAGCGAGATCGGTTCGCCAATATCGGTTGAACGGTTTCGCAAACTTGCCTTAGCCTTTACCGTAGAGCATTCTACCTCAAGGGAGGCTGCTCGGTCGATGTTGGTCCATGAAGGGATATTAACCCGGAATGGCAAATTGACGAAAAATTACTCAGCAAAATAAATGCATCGCCTCTCGACGAATTTTATTCTCGGGTATCATGGGTGTGATCACGGCGTTGCAGAACATCTTTTAAGCGGAAAACCATTTAGGCAAAGCTCCAACGATTACGACTGGCTCGGTCCAGGCGTTTATTTCTGGGAGGCGAACCCCCAGCGTGGTCTTAATTTTGCCATTGAAGCCTCAACGCGGAAGCGGACCACCGTCAAAGAACCAACCGTGATCGGCGCGATTATCGATTTGGGCCTTTGCTTGGATATGACGACTCTTCGCGCCATCGATATGGTACGTGCGGCTTATGTATCTTTGGAACAGTCATTTAAAGCGTCGGGTGAGCCGATGCCCATCAACGACACCGACCTGCTAAGGCGATGGCTCGATTGCGCGGTTGTGAGGCGTTTACATTCGGTCTTGGAACAAGACGCTATCTCCCTCGATACTGTTCGAGGTGTGTTTATTGAAGGTTCCCCAATTTATCCCAATGCCGGATTTAACGAAAAAACGCACACGCAGATTGCGGTGCGAAATTTAGACTGTATCAAGGGCGTTTTCAGGGTGCCAGAAGAACAACTGCAACGCGGACTACCTGCGGGTTGAAAGCCTAATTTTAAACTATCTGACAAAAGAGATATGTAATTTAATCCAATTTATACCAGATTTCATTTGCACATCACCCCCCAAACCGAAAATCCTTAAACTGATCCCTTAACGTCTTCTTCGAAATCTTGCCCGTGGCCGTGTGTGGAATTTCCGCGATAAACTGCACCTCGTCGGGCATCCACCATTTGGCGATTTTGCCTTCCATGAAGGTTAAAATCTCTTCGCGGCTTGGCGAACGATCCGGCTTCAAAACAATGAGCAGTAAAGGCCGCTCATCCCATTTGGGGTGCGGAATACCGATAACAGCGGCTTCCGCCACATCGGGATGGCCGACAGCTAGGTTTTCAAGCTCAATGGAGGAAATCCATTCGCCGCCCGATTTGATCACGTCTTTGGCGCGGTCGGTGATGTTCATATAGCCATTTTCATCGATGGTCGCGACATCGCCAGTGTCGAAATAGCCTTCCTCATCGAGGATATTTTCATCCAAACCAAAATAGGCTTTCGAGACCGCAGGCCCGCGCACTTTGAGGCGGCCGAAGGTAGTGCCATCCCAAGGCAGCGGTTTACCCGCATCGTCCGTTATTTTCATATCGACGGTGAAAGGCGCAAAGCCCTGCTTCTGTTTAAGGTCGTAAAGGTCTGCGCCTTCTAATGCACCGACTTCCGGTTTTTGCGTGCAGAAGGAGCCAAGCGGGCTCATTTCTGTCATGCCCCAAGCGTGCGAAACGGTAACGCCATATTTGGTTTCAAACGCTTCTGTAACCGCGCGCGGGCAGGCCGAGCCGCCAATGGTCACGCGTTTTAGCCTTGTCAGCCGGTTGCCCGAGCTTTCAAGATATTGCAAGAGGCCGAGCCAAACGGTGGGGACAGCCGCCGACATGGTGACGCCTTCCTCTTCAATCAACGAGAAGACAGACGCGCCATCGAGTTTCGGGCCGGGCATAACGAGGGCAGCACCTGTCATCGGAGCCGAGAAAGCGAGTGACCATGAATTGGCGTGGAAGAGGGGTACCACCGGCATCACCACATCGCGCGAGGCGAGCGCCAGATAGTCTGGCATAGCGGCGGCCATGGCGTGCAAAAGGTTCGAGCGGTGCGAATAGACAACGCCTTTCGGATGCCCCGTGGTGCCGGAGGTGTAGCACATGCCGGCGGCGGTATTCTCATCCACCTCGACCCATTTAAAATCGCCATCGGCTTCCGCGATGTAATCCTCATAGGCAATGGCGTTTTTGAGGCTCGTTTGCGGCATATGGGCGGCATCGGTGAGGATCACGTAGCGCTCAATGGTGGGCAGGCGAGGGGCGATTTTTTCCGCGAGTGCTACGAAGGTGAGGTCCAGAAACATCAACCGGTCGGCGGCGTGGTTGGCGATATAGACGAGCTGGTCTTCAAACAAACGCGGGTTGAGCGTATGGTAAATCGCGCCAATGCCGGTGATGCCGTACCAGGTTTCCAAATGCCGCGCGGTGTTCCAAGCCAGCGTGGCAACGCGATCCCCCGGGCCAATTCCATCCCGGTGCAGACGCTGGGCGAGTTGAAGGGCACGCTGCCTTATCTTGGCATAGGTGGTGCGGTGCAAAGGGCCTTCCACCGAGCGGGAGACAACCGAGCGGTTGGGGTGTTGGATCGCCGCGTAATCAATCACGCGGTGAATCAAAAGCGGCCAGTCCTGCATGAGCCCGAGCATTGCGTTCATCTCCCTTAAACCCGCTCGATCTTTGGCAGGCTTTTCCATGACAATAGCGCAAGGGGCGTAGAAGGGAAGATGGCGAGGCATTGAGATAAAACGGCCACAAGCGGCAAGCGATCCTATCAAACAAGGGGGATGCAAAGCCGAGTCCGATCACATTTTTGTTACGATGCCGAAAATACACTGCATCCTTTAGCAATTGGCCCGCAACGAACCTAACTTATGCAGAGCCAAGCCGCGTCTTCGTACCACCAACAACCA
>CANCAR010000167.1 GCA_947374125.1 Hyphomicrobiales bacterium
ACCCGCCTCTGCCAGCGCGAGCGCGCAACCCTTGCCCAAACCCTTGCTGGACGCGCAAATAATCGCCTTACGGCTGCTAATTCCAAGATCCACGGTGCATCCCTCCCCTATCATTATGAAAGGAGTAAGACCTCATCGTCGATCATCCAGCAAGGGAGAATTTTTAGTATCTGCCATACCGAGCTTGAGGGCGTTTAGAGGCTCTCCTCAGGCAGCGCCGGATCCACGTCGCTCGGTGTATCTAGAAAATGGTCATTGGCTGGTTGGCCGACCGGATGCTCCAAGTTTGAGCTAGATAGTTGGCTACCGATCAAGTTCGACAATCTCCCACGAATATGGCGATGAATCTCTGCCAACGCTTCAAATCGGCGCATTGAGGCCATATGATCGGAAGCGAGCCGCACGAGTTCCGATAATTGATGGTCGAGTTCCGCTACGCTGTCGTGATCGCCGCTGGGAGGCGCTATCTGACCGAGAACATCACGGGCAGCATCGGCGACGACCGCCATTTCAATGCTAGTCTTTTCGCTTTCCATAACGCAGGCTGCGAGTTTTTGGACGGCATCGATTGAGCTATCTGGGTCGGCTACAAGGGCAGCGGTTAGGGTATCAAAATCAGCAACCAGACGCGCAAGCTGAACACGTACTGACCGGCGATCCTCTAAGGGTTCTGATCGTGCGATCACGCGTTCGAGACGCGAAATCGATTTGAGTAGCGTTTCGGTGTCGGCTTGCCGAGTTCTTGTGGCAAACTCAGCCAAAAACCAGCGACCGCGAGCCGTTTCCATAACGGCTTGTTCAATCGCTTCAAAACTTTCCTCATCGGCGCGAATGGCCTCTGACCTGTCATCCATGCTCAATACTGCTCCGCACACCATGTCTCAACGCCGCCAAAAGGCTGGAAACACCGTTACGATACAGGCTTTATCTCAACGGATCGTTACCGAGATCAATGAACATCGGTGACCACTAAGCTGTTGACGATACAAAAAGCTGCATCGCAAATTTTTCAATAGGCGTGGTATGGGGTGAGATCGATAGATCGTGGCAATGATTTAGGCGGTGCAATGGCTAAAATGCCTGGAATAACCTTCTCGGGCGGGCAAAACAGGCATCTCCTTCTTTTGGAAGGCGCTTGGTCGGCTGCCTATGCCGATGATGTAGAGCGGACGGCTTTACTGCTCGAACAAAACGTTTTTCCGGACCAGATCGAAATTGATCTGGGGCAGCTTTTGGAATTTGACACATTCGGTGCCTTACTCGTGAACCGAACGATCGCAGCCCTTCAGGAAAAGGGCACGAAGGTGACGCTGAAGGGAGCAAGCGAAGCGGCAATGTTATTGCTGGAACAGATACCCTTTGTTCCCCAACCCATTCCTGCCGCCAGCGACATGTCGAAGCTTACTGGGCTGGTCGTCGATATTGGCGAGAGTGTTGCCCATGCCGGTCGAGATTTTGTGATCTCAACCGGTTTTTTGGGAGAAGTTATAGCCGTTATTGGGCGGCTCTTTATCGCCCCTCATCGTATTCGAGTGACCTCTATTGTCGCGCAATTGGAGCAAGTCGCATTTCGCGGTGTGCCGATTATCATGCTGATTTCATTCCTTGTCGGCGCTATTGTCGCGCAGCAAGGTATTTTTCAATTGAACCGCTTTGGCGCTTCGACATTTGCCGTCAATCTGATCGGCATTTTGGTTTTACGAGAATTGGGCGTTCTTTTAACCTCGATCATGGTCGCAGGTCGCTCAGGCTCGGCGTTTACAGCGGAGTTAGGTTCGATGACAATGCGCGAGGAGGTAGATGCCTTGCGCGTGATGGGACTCGATCCCATTGAAATTCTTGTTGTTCCACGGGTCATCGCGTTGATCATCGGTTTGCCGATGCTCACCTTTATTTCTGACCTTTCGGCACTGCTTGGCGGTGGAATCGTTTCTTGGCTTTACGCAGGGATTTCGACCGATGTGTATCTCGAGCGCTTAAAGGACGCTATTTCGCTTCAGACCTTTTTGGCGGGGCTTATCAAAGCGCCTTTTATGGCGCTCGTTATTGCGCTTGTCGCGTGTGGAAACGGATTATCCGTGAAAGGCTCAGCAGAATCGCTTGGCCGTCAGGTGACGGATGCGGTGGTTAAATCTATCTTTATGGTGATCGTGGTCGACGGCATCTTTGCGATGTTTTTTGCGGCGATCCGGTTTTGAGGGCGGACACGATATTGGGCACCGCGGACAAGTCACCAAAAAAGGCAGCGGGCGAAGTTGTCATCTCCGTTCGCGGACTTGTCGTCGCCTTTGGCAAAAAACGTGTGATGGATGGCCTCAACATTGACATCAGACGCGGCGAGATCATGGGGTTCATTGGGCCTTCTGGCTCTGGTAAATCGGTACTTATGCGCAGTATTCTTGGGTTGGTTCAGAAAACCGCAGGCACAATCCGCGCGTTTGGTGAGGATCTTGACCAGATTTCAGCTATTGAGCGACGAGGCCTCGAGCGTCGATGGGGTGTGTTGTTTCAACAAGGTGCCTTATTTTCCTCATTGACGGTATTGCAGAATATTCAGGTACCAATGCGCGAATATTGGCATATTTCACAGCGATTGATGGATGAGTTAGCGATTTCCAAGCTGGCCTTGGTTGGGCTTTCAGCCGATGCTGCAATGAAATATCCGTCAGAACTTTCCGGTGGTATGATCAAGAGAGCGGCCTTGGCGCGCGCTTTAGCGCTTGATCCTGAAATTGTCTTTTTGGACGAGCCTTCCTCCGGGCTTGATCCGATAGGTGCTGGCGAATTTGATGATTTGATAGCAACCTTGAGCAAAACGCTGGGATTATCGGTTTTTATGGTGACGCATGATCTGGGCAGTCTGTTTAGGGTATGTGACCGAATTGCAGCTTTGGGCGAGGGTAAGATCATTGCGGATGGCGATATTGATGCCATGATGAAATCGGATATTCCGTGGATCAAAGCCTATTTCCACGGCGGGCGGGCTGAGTCGGTTGTTAGCGGCAGGAGCAAGACCAATTAATGGAAACGCGAGCCAATTATCTGATGATCGGCCTGTTCACCATTGGTGTCATCGTGGCTGGCTTTTTGTTTGTTTGGTGGGCGGCGGGTCGCGACAGTCGCGCTCTCGTGCCCTATCGAATTCTGTTTGCCGGTTCGGTATCTGGCCTTTCGAAGGGGTCTGTCGTCTTATATAATGGCTTGAAGATTGGCGAGGTAACATCGATTGCGCTGTCGCCGGCTGATCCGGGCAAGGTCATGGCGTGGGTGACGGTGGATGGTAGCACGCCGATCAATGAAGATACTCGCGCTCGGCTCGAATTTCAGGGGCTTACTGGCGTCGCTTCGATCCAGATGACTGGCGGCACGCCAAATTCGAAGCGCTTGGTCGTCGATGATGCTAAAAACCCGCCGCTCATCACGGCTGACCGGTCAGATTTTCAAGATTTGCTGGAAAATGCGCAGCGGCTGTCGCGCCGTGCCGATGAAATTCTCGTTCACGTCGAAAAGCTGTTCGCCGATAGCGAGCAGCCGGTAGCTGACACCATGCGCAATCTGCAATCCTTTTCTCGGTCTTTGGCGGCTTATCCCGATACCATTACGAAAATCCTAGACTCTTCTAAAATGGCGGCTCAATCTATTTCAGATGTATCCGTAAAAGCTGGCACGCTTGTCGACCAGCTTAACAAATCAGCCGATCGGCTGGATTCGGTTTTGGCCAGCGCCCAAACCGTTATTGGATCGGACGAAATCAAGGGTACGATCACCGAGTTTAGCGACGCTGCTCGCGCTGTTCGCGAATTAGCCAATCGTTTGGACAGCCGCACAGCCGATTTATCCGAACGGCTTGGCGGGGCAACGATCAATGGATTACGGCAAATTGAAACGGTGACCGTCGAAAGTCGTCGTACGCTTGCCGAACTCGAACGTACGCTGCGCGATTTCCGACAAAATCCCCAGCAGCTATTGATCGGCTCCAAGCCCACGGTACCTGCCTATGGTGCGAAATAAGATGAAAACGAACCATACAACCTTGTTTCAATGGACGGCCCTCGTCGGGACGCTGGCGCTTGCTGGCTGCGCATCGGCACCGCCGACCTTTGATTTATCTTCATCCCCCCGGATTGGTCCGCTCAAGACGCTTCCCATTAGCCTCGTTGTTGCGGAGCCAAAAGCACCCCAAGCGCTGGATAGCGATCATATGATCGTCCGCGATGCATCGGGTGCCGTTAGTTACGTCCCCGGTGCGCAATGGTCGGAACGAGTTCCAGCTTTGCTTCAGACGCGTTTGGTGCGTGCGATTGAAGCCAAAGGTTTCTCCGTTTCGCGGGAGGGCTCGGGTGTGATCGGCGATCGCGTCCTTGCAAGCGAGATTTCCGCTTTCAATCTTGTGCCGGGTACACCGCCGCGCGTTGAGTTATCGATTACGCTTCGTCTCATCGATGCTAAAGAGGGCCGACTGCTTGCCAGTCGGTCGTTTCAAGCCCAGGCGGAGATTGATCGACTTGCCGGTGAGACAATCGCAGCGGGGTTCGATACAGCCCTATCAAGCTTGACACCGGCAGTGGCTGATTGGGCGTTATCGGTCCGCTGATCTACACGTCTGGTGCTAATTGGATTTTTTTTCCATTTCTTGACGGGACGATACAAGAATGCCGTCTTGGCCTTCGCCGATGCGGACCCAGAGATTAGGGTTGGAGGGGGCCTGTCTTTCGACGAATTGATAGCCAGTTTTTTCCATCCCTAAGATGGCATCGGTCTGATTATCGAGAATGAATTCACCCCGGTCTGTCACAACCGTTAGAATAGCATGACCTTCGTTTCGTTGATTGTAAACAATTGTCATCAGCAGCGAGGAGCGAGTAAAGCCGTACCTCGCCAGCACGCTCCGCTTTAAGAGGGCGAAATCCTCGCAATCTGCTTTTCCATCGGTCGGAATATCCCACGATTCTGGTTTACCCCAATGGTCCATATCAGAAACTGATTCCAGACCGTGGTTCGCCCACTGATTAATGTCGTTCATGGCTTGCCAGAGTTCGGGTGTTAATTTGGTTTGTGGGATACCAATTCGTATATCCGTACATTCCTTTCGATATTTTTCACAAAAATTTCGCCAGCCAAAGGGAGCCGGTAATTCGCCTAATGTGACCGCTGCACTAACCTTCGAAGGGAGCGGTGTCGTTTCAGCTAAACTAGGGGGTGTGTGTAGAATATTTATAAAGATAAATACGCTGAAAATTTCAGTAAAACGATTTTTCATAAGCAGAATCTCGCTAAATTTAAAGTTTATAATTTTATTAAAATTACAATATCGGCCTTTTCCGATTCATATCGATGTGTAATTTTTCACAAACAGCCTGATATTTAAAAAATATAATTATAAAAATTCTATATTGTTGCAGATTAATTTGTTTTACTATTTAAATTCTGAATTATTATAAATTTTATTCAAATTTTTCTATTTTTATATTTTTATTGTTTTATTTGTTCGGTCGACGTGCAGGTGACCTGCTCTTGACCTGCTCCTTTTGTCCGGAGAAAAGAAGGAGCACGCTGAAATGCGCTTTCATTTTGATCGAGGCTCTGAAGCGAAAATTTTGTGTTTGCGGTTGCTTTTTAATGCTTGAGCAGTGACCGGGATGGGGTGTTTTGTGAAACGCGAGCCGATTTTTAATGTTCCGGTGGTTGTGCTCGCGCTGATCGTTGTTTTGATCTTGATCCAGCTCATCATGAACCAGCTTGGGGCAGAGGCGGCGAGCGAAACCATTATGGCCTACGGCTTTGTGCCGGGCGATGTTGCCGAGCGGATCTATGGCGGCGTATTGCGTAAGCTGATTGATATGGCTCTCGCTAAGCCAGACGATATGTCGCTCTCGATAACCGCTGAACTCGCTGATTATCTGATTAGCCGCCCGAGCGCCTTACCTTTTAGTTTTTTAAGCTATGCCTTTTTGCACGCGGGTTGGGCCCACGTCCTGATCAATTCCGCTTGGCTCATGGCTTTTGGAAGCCTCGTCGCGCGAAGGCTTGGCGCCATGCGCTTTCTTATCTTGTTTGTGATCTGTGCACTTGGTGCTGCGCTTTTCCACTTTGTGACCAATATGGAAAGTGTTATGCCTGTGATT
>CANCAR010000168.1 GCA_947374125.1 Hyphomicrobiales bacterium
GCTTCGCAAGAGAACGAAGCCTGACACCATCAAAATCACCCCGCAACGCAATCGCAGCCATGGCAAACCTCCCTGTTTGCCATACTGAATCAGACTTCAGAGGATTTGGGAATCCCGGATAGAGTCAGGATCAGTGAGGATTGGTATAATGCGTACCGTTAGACCCTCATCCCCCTGCTTCGCAGGTACCTTCTCCCTAAGGGAGAAGGTCGTTCTTTTAATGCGCGTGATGCGCCGCGTCTAAATCAACCGGCGTAATCGCAACCGACTCGCCACACCCGCAAGCCGACGTCTCGTTCGGATTGTTAAACACGAATTGGCTGGCGAAACGATCCGTCTTGAAATCCATCTCGGTGCCGATCAGGAACATCAGCGCCTTCGGGTCGATAACGACCTTAACGCCCTTGTCCTCCACCACATCCTCGCCCGGCGAGATGCTTTCGGCGTAATCGATGGTGTAGGCCATCCCGGCGCAACCGCCGTTTTTCACGCCTACTTTAATGGCCGCAATCGGGTTTTCGGCATTCGACATAATCTCGCGGATGCGAGCGGCTGCCGCGTCCGTTAGAGACATCATCTGGAATTTGGGTAGTGCCATCTCTCTTAACTCCCCTACCGGGTTCAAGGCCCGGAAGTTGATTGCATCCCTAATGTAACACTGTTCGCGCCGATTGTAAGGGGCGTCAGCGTTTAGCCTTCTTCTTCGGTAGCGGCGCACGGGCTGAGGCTTCCAATGCCAGTCTAAACCAAGGCCTGAACGCATCAGGGTCTTCATAAGCCTCATCCGGCGTCTGATAATAGCGCATCGTCATGGTTTTACCCTTGGCCTCGTAGGTAAAGGGTTTCAGCCCCTCCTCCTCAAACCGTGCCTGCGTTTCTTGATCGACCTTCAGATACACAACACCGTCGACCTCAATCGCAAGAATTCGGCCATCCAGATAAACACTCGTCCCGCCGAACATCCGCTTGAGCGTCACCTGTGCATGGGGCAGAAAAAGCTCATAGAGGTCGTCATGCGTCATAGAACATCACCACATATCAAGCGCGACTTTGGCCTCATCCGACATGCGGGACTGATCCCATGGTGGGTCAAACACCATTTTCACTTCGACCATCTGAACACCCGGCACGGTGCTAACCGCCGTTTCAACCCAACCGGGCATTTCACCCGCCACGGGGCAACCGGGGGCCGTGAGCGTCATATCGATATCGACCTTGCGGCTATCATCAATCGCGATGCGGTAAATCAGGCCAAGCTCGTAAATATCGGAGGGAATTTCCGGATCATACACGGTCTTGAGCGCGGCTATAATATCGTCCGTCAAACGATCAATTTCTTCCGGCGGCAAGGCGCTGGCAATACCGATCTCCGGCTTGTTGGGCGTCTCGTCCAGCGTGGTGGCGGCATCATTCATTGGTTGAATCCTTAAGAGAACATCGCTTCGGCCTTGCGCAAAGCATCGACGAGAACGTCAACCTCCTCGACCGTGTTGTAAAACGCAAAAGACGCGCGGCAGGTGGAGGTTACCCCAAACCGTTGTAACAAAGGTTGCGCGCAATGCGTTCCCGCGCGAACCGCCACACCCGAGCGATCAATCACGGTCGCCACATCATGCGCATGCGCGCCCTTCATCTCGAAGGACACAATCGCGCCCTTGTTGCGCGCTTTGCCAAAAATGCGCAGCGAATTCATCTCGCCCAAACGCTGCATCGCATAATCCCGCAGCCGATCTTCTTGCGCAGTAATCGCGTCACGGCCAATATTGTTCATATAATCAAGCGCCGCGCCTAAGCCAATCGCCTGCACAATCGGCGGCGTTCCTGCCTCAAAGCGATGCGGCGGCTCGTTATAGGTCACCGTTTCGGTGGTCACGAGATTGATCATCTCGCCTCCGCCATTGAAAGGCGGCATTTTTGCCAAAAGATCACGCTTGCCATAGGCCACACCGATGCCGGTCGGGCCATAGAGCTTGTGGCCCGTGAAGCAATAAAAATCAGCGTCCAGTGCCTGCACATCGGTATGCAAATGCACCGCGCCTTGGCAACCGTCCACCATCACCAAAGCGCCCTGCGCATGCGCTAAGCGGATGATATCCGCTATCGGGTTGATCGTACCCAGCGCATTCGACATCTGCGTAATAGCGACAATCTTGGTCCGCGGCGATAAAAGCTTCTCATACGCGTCCATATCGAGATTGCCATCATCGTCGCACGGGATCCATTTAATCACCGCACCGTGCCGCTCGCGCAAAAAATGCCAAGGGACGATGTTGGAGTGATGTTCCATGATCGAGAGAATAATCTCGTCGCCCGGTTTAATCACCATTTGCCCAAGGCTGGCCGCCACCAAATTCATCGCCTCGGTGGCGTTGCGGGTAAAAATAATCTCGTCTGTTGAGGCAGCATTCATAAAGGCCCGCACCGTCTCGCGCGCATGTTCAAACGCTTCTGTCGCGGCATTGGCCATGTAATGCAATCCGCGATGCACATTCGCGTATTCATTCTCATAGGCATAGACCATGCGGTCGAGCACGACCTTCGGCTTCTGAGCCGAGGCGGCATTATCAAGATAAACCAGCGGCTTGCCATAGACGGTTTTGGACAGAATCGGAAAATCCGCTCTGATTTTATGAACGTCAAACGGGGCCGTGTTGGTCGTGGTCATATCGATCCTTAACTACGCGCCTTCAGCCAAGCTTCTGACAAAGCTTCAAGCCGCTCGCGCATCCCGTCATGGGCAATCATTTCTAATGCTTCACCAACGAAAGCTTGGAGCATCAAGGCTTCCGCTTCCGGCTTTGGCAGTCCGCGTGCGCGGAGATAAAACAGCAAATCATCATCCAACGCGCCAACCGTTGCGCCATGGCCGCATTGCACATCATCGGCAAAGATTTCGAGCTCGGGCTTGTTGTTCATCGTCGCGCCGTCTTGCAACAGCACGGCACGGCTCATCATCTTGCCGTCGGTTTGCTGGGCATGGGGACGAACAATAATCTTGCCTTGGAAAACGCCTGTGGCTTCATCATCCAGCACATGGGCAAAATGCTCGCGGCTCACGCATTCCGGAACCGCGTGGTCGACCACCAAGGTCGTATCGGCCAATTGGCGGCCATTGAGCATCGATGCGCCCGAAACCGTCGCCGTCGACCCCTCCCCTTCCAGACGGAAAAACACCTGATGGCGCGACAAGCCGCCGCCCGTTACAAAATTACCGCTCGAAAGCGAACTCCGCGCGCCCATGCAACCACCGAATGTCGTCAAAACAGTTGCCTGATGATCGGCCAGATTAACGCGGATATGCTCAAACTGTGCATCGTCACCGATCACGACTTGCACCACGCTATTGGCCAAAGCGCTTGCAACGCCTTCGTGCGTCTCAATCAAGGTCAGCTTTGCCCCATCCGCCACCGTCACGACAACCCGCGAATAGGCCGATGCAGCATGTGTCGTCACAAACCGAAGGAGGATTGGCTTTTCAACCGTTTGGCCGGCTTCCACCATAATATGAAGCGTCTGGTCCACAAACGCCGCGTTCAGGGCGACAATCGGATCGCCCGCTACCGGAAACACGCTGTTCGGTGCTAAACCATCATCCGGCGCGTCCCCGCTCAGGCTTAAACTCACACCCGAAACGGCCTTCACCCCATCCAGATTGGGAAAGCCATCAATGATCGAAACGCAAAGCGCATCGACGCCATCAAAAGCAAAACCACTCGGCGCAATTCCGCCCGCTTTGGCAAGCGGCGGCGCGTCTTTTAACAGAGCCCGCAGATCCGTATAATGATAGGCCTCCACGCGACGATGCGGCAGACCCGACGCGGCGAAGCGACCAAAGGCCGTCTGGCGTTCAGCAGACAAGCCCGCACCTTGCGCGATAAGGGCAAGTTCGGCAGATGTTTTAAGAGGCGTTATGCTGGCCATCCGATGATCCTCAAGCCGCCACGTCGGAGACGTAATCGGCATAGCCATTGGCCTCTAATTCCAACGCCAATTCCTTGCCGCCCGTTTTAACAATGCGGCCCTTCGACATCACATGCACTGTATCGGGCACAATATAGTTCAAAAGCCGCTGATAATGGGTAATGACGAGGAAGGAACGATCCGCCGAGCGCAAGGCATTGACGCCTTCCGACACGATTTTCAACGCGTCAATATCGAGGCCTGAATCGGTCTCGTCCAAAATGCCGATGGAAGGCTCAAGCAGCGCCATCTGCAATATTTCCATGCGCTTCTTCTCGCCGCCCGAAAAACCGACATTCAAACCACGCCGCAACATTTCCTGAGGAATACCAAGCTTTTCCGCGCCAATCTTAACGCGACGCATAAAGTCTGGCGTCTTCAGTTCACCCTCGCCGCGTGCCCGCGATTGCGCGTTCATCGCGGCTTTGAGGAAGGTCATGGTCGCCACGCCCGGAATTTCGAGCGGATATTGGAAGGCTAAAAACACACCCGCCGCAGCGCGGGCATCCGGCTCCATATCGAGCAGGTTTTCACCATCCAGCAAAATCTCACCGTCTAAAATTTCATAATCGGGCTTGCCCGCGATCACATAAGAAAGCGTCGACTTACCCGAACCATTCGGCCCCATAATGGCAGCCACTTCGCCATTGTGAATGGTCAAATCAAGGCCATTAAGGATCCTCTTCGATCCGTCTTCAATGGCGACATGGAGATTGCGGATTTCAAGCATGTATTTAGTCCTTAGCAAACAGTTTCCGCTCTTCAAGAAAGCGGGTGACTTTGGATTGTAAATTTTCGATTTCGACAATCCGGCTTAGAAAATCGGCCTCGGGCGGTACATCGGCAAGACCGCCTGATGCAATCGGATATCGATATCGCGATGAAGCCGAACTCAGATCATCAAAATCAAGAAAAGCGTCATAAAGCGAATGGCTTGCCCCCAAAAGGGCAACGAGTTCACGAATATTATGCGTGGGTCCCGCGCGTTCGTCGTCTGCTTCGATGACGGCGCGAAGCAGTTTTTCGACCACCTGCTGGGCCAAAAATAAAGCCGGACGGCGAACCTCACGCGAAAGTAATCGAACAGCCCGAAGTTCATCGTCGGCAAGAACCATAAATGAACGAATGCGCTTGAGGCGATGCGGATGCGCACTCATGGCCTCGCCTCGTAAAGCTTCCGACCCTCTTCCACAACTATCGCTACAAACGACGTGTGAAGGCTCAAAGCCTCGTCAAAATCAGCCTTTCCGACAGGCACAATATCGCACCCAATACCGGTTGCGCCCGTCGCCATATAGGCCTTTTCATAATCACTTGCCCAAGCCTGTCCGGGCTTTGCCACAACGAGTAGATCAAAATCACTATCTGGGCGGTGGTTGCCCCTCGCTCGGCTACCAAACAGCCAGATTGCGAAAGGATCAAGCTCGTCCACGAGCCCCTCAACAAGCGCTATCAAAGCCGCTTCCTCCGAGAGGAACCGGCCAAGATTCGGTCGTACCGAATGGGCGTTATTGATGTGAAAGTCCGTCATCGTCTTTTATTCGTAACCTTTTGGAACAGGATATTAGCGATCTTCGGAAGAGGAATTCCTTACCCCACGCTCCCCTCAAGACTTATCGAGATCAACTTTTGCGCCTCAACCGCGAATTCCATCGGCAGCTGTTGCAGCACGTCTTTCACGAAGCCGTTGACGATCAAAGCCGTTGCCTCTTCCGCTGATAACCCACGCTGGCGGCAATAAAACATCTGCTCTTCGGAAATTTTCGACGTTGTGGCCTCGTGCTCAAACACCGCACTGGCGTTTTTGCTTTCAAGATAAGGCACCGTATGCGCGCCGCATTGCTCGCCAATCAGCAAGGAATCACAGTTCGTGAAATTTCGCGCATTCGTCGCTTTGCGATGAGCCGACACCTGCCCGCGATAGGTATTTTGCGACCGACCCGCCGAAATACCCTTCGAGATAATCCGGCTCGTCGTGTTCTTGCCCAAATGGATCATCTTGGTACCACTATCGACCTGCTGCATGCCGTTGGACACGGCAATCGAATAGAACTCGCCGCGCGAATTATCGCCGCGCAAGATACAGCTTGGATATTTCCAGGTGATCGCCGAGCCGGTTTCAACTTGAGTCCA
>CANCAR010000169.1 GCA_947374125.1 Hyphomicrobiales bacterium
ACCTGTAATGGCTGCCACTCCGGGATAGGCGATCCTAATTTGCTCAGGCTCGGCGCCCATGCAGCCGGTAACGATCACTTTGCCATTCTGCGCCATAGCCTCGCCGATAGCACCGAGCGATTCAGCCTTAGCGCTATCCAAAAAACCACATGTATTGACGATCACCGCGTCGGCACCCTCATGCGTCTTTGTCAGCTCATAGCCTTCGGCACGGAGCTGCGAGATGATCCTTTCGCTATCCACCAGCGCCTTTGGGCAGCCGAGCGAAACGAAGGAAATTTTGGGAGCATGTTGGGTCATGGGGATAGGATATCCATTAATTTTCTCGCACAGCTCTATCGTAAGGACTGTCGCGCGACAACTCTATGGCACAGTCCGCCGTTAAAGGATTGCCATACGACGCCTTAATACCCATGGTAGCCTCGAGATTCGCCTTCCCCGCCTCAGAAAGCCGCACACCCTACGATGGATACGATCGAAACTCCTCGCCGTTCAACCGAACCCGCTAAACCCAGCGGATTCGATAACCAGCCGAATGCTCGCGCAACCTTGTTCGGTATAGCGATGGTGGTTCTAACGTCCGCGATGTGGACCGCATCTGATGGCGCGGCGCAATGGCTAACGAGGACACTTCCGCCGCTTGAGGTAACCTGGGTTAGGTACGTCGTCCACGTCTTGGTTCTATTTCCTTGGCTAAGGGGTGGCTTTCGCTCAGCCCTACAGACAAAACACCTAAGTTTGCAGGTCTTAAGGGGCGTATTTTCTGCCTTCTCAGCGATCACGTTTATTATTGGGCTGAATCTGATCCCGATTGCAGAAGCAACCGCCATAACCTTTGTCGCTCCGTTTGTGATTATGGGCCTAGCGGCGATGCTCCTGCACGAAAAGGTGGAGTTGCGCCGTTGGATTGCAGCAGGTGTCGGCTTAGCCGGTGTTCTTGTGATTGTGCAGCCGGGAGGCGATGCATTCCATTGGTCGGCGCTTTTACCACTTCTAGCAGCAATCTTGGGGGCTTCGGCCATCGTGACCACCCGTCTGATGCCGCGAGACGATTCGAAGGTTACAATGGTCTATACAGGGTTTGTTGGCTTGATCATTCTTTCCGCCCTAGTACCGTTTCAATGGGTAACACCGTCTCCAACGGATATTATCGTCGGCGCAGCGGTGGGCGTATTTGGTGCAGCTGCTAACCTCCTTCAAATATCCGTTTATCGCCAATTGCCCGCTTCTTTATTGGCTCCCTTCAGCTACTCTCAGTTGGTCTGGGCGAGTCTGTTCGGATTTGTCGTGTTTGGCGTATGGCCTACCTATGCCACTTTGTCTGGGGCGGCCATCATTGCCGCCAGCGGGCTTTATTCAGCTTGGCGCGAGCGTCAGGCCGCTAACTTATCCTAAGTGATTTAATTGCCTGCCTAAAACAAAACCCAAATTTCAAACGTCATGGGTGTTACTCCGCATTTAAAGCGGATGCGTTACCGGTAGAGTGGTCTTCTGTTGCAAGCACTTGCTTAGCCAAACCACGCGAATATCGAAACAGATATCGTCGCCGTATCATGAAACGGCATACCACCGAATGGGAGACTTGCATGTCGATCGGTACAATACTCGTTATCATTCTCATCGTGTTTTTATTGGGTGGATTCAGCGGTCAATTTGGCGGATATGGCTATGGTTACGGGCACGGCGGTGTAGGCGTTATTGGCGTCGTTCTAATCGTTGTCGTTGTGCTTGTGCTTCTGGGACGAATATAAAGCGCACGATATCGACGGCGCGCTTTATGCTTCCAGAAGGGCTGGCGCGATGAGTGAAAAAACACAAAAAAATAGATCATTACGACATTTTCTTCATTTAATTATTCAATATTGGCGGGGGAGCGAAAGATCTAAAGCCTATATTCTTGGCTTCGGATTTTTCGTTAGCCTGATCGTCAATCTATCGATGGCACTTTTGATCAATCGGTGGAGCAAGGACTTCTTCGACGCGCTGCAGCAGCATCGTATGAGTGCCATCGTTCATAGTATCGAGCAATTGGCTTTGCTTGCCTGTGGAACCGCCCTAGCGGCGATCGTAACGGTTCAATTCAGAATGCGCCTCCAACTTTCTTGGCGGCTTTGGATGATGTCGCATTTGGTCGACCATTGGATCGTCAGCGGAATATCGCGCGGCAGGCTTATGGAATTCTTTATCGACAATCCTGAAGCGCGCATTGCCGATGATGGACGTATTGCCATTGAGCTTTTTGTCGAAATGGCCGGCGGGCTCATCTACACCATTCTGATATCAACGTCGTTTATCATCGTTTTATGGAATATCGGCGGGGAGTTTTTTGTTTTTGGGTTCCAAATTTACGGGTTTCTCGTTTACTGCGTCATTTTTTATACCGGTTTAACGTCCCTCGGTATGTTGGCCCTTTGCGTGCCTTTGGTCAAAACTGTTGAAGACAAGGCGGCAGCTGAAGGGAATTTTCGCTATTTTTTGACCGAGAACGTCCAAACTGTGCAACCCGACGAAGCTGATAGCGAGGGCGGAAACAACAGTTTAGAAACGTTTTTCGAGGCACTTTTGATAAAATGGCTTCGCGTTATTCACGGCCAAACCAAGATCATCAGCTTTGCAACGACCAATAATCTGATTGCACCGGTTATTCCCGTGGTTCTGTGTGCCCCCAAATACCTCAGTGGAGAGATGTCGTTGGGCGATATTATGCAAACGGCCGCAGCCTTTTTACAGGTTCAAACCTCCCTCAATTGGCTTGCTGATAATGCTTTCAGCATTGCAAATTGGTCGGCATCGGCAAGGCGAGTAGCCGCTCTTGATGCAACAATTCACCGGCAGCTTGACGAAGAAAATATCAGCTCCTTTAGTATTGATCGTATTAAATCGTAAGTATTAATCGATATTCCAATCCCATTTTTGTTAGATTATTGTTAATAAATAGAATGAATAGAAAATCAAATCATCGAAATTTAAATAGTTTTATTCATTGATTTTCTATTTAGTTTTATCTTTTCAAATATTATGGAGCAAAAAATGTATAAAATAATCGTTGCTTCATTTATTGGCCTAAGCCTCGCTGGCTGTGCAACGGCGCGGGACGAGCGAATGGCCCAAGGCGCAATGCTCGGCGGTGCAGGTGGAGCGATCATCGGTGGCGTGTCGAGTGGCAATGCCGGAGGTGCGTTGGTCGGTGGTGTAGCAGGTGCAGCCGTCGGAGCGATGGGTGCCGATATGACACGACCACGCGGCACGACACAACGCTGTTATTTCAGCGAAACACAACAGCGTGAGATTTGTCGTAGCCGCTACTAAGATGTCTCCATAACCTTCATTTGGTGCGAAGCGGTTACAAGCTAACGATCATGTAACTTTTTGTCTTTTCCGAGTCTTACGCAAAATTGGCATCACGCTTTTTTTGCATCGCGGGTGATTGTTCGGCATGGTCGATCGTCAGGAAACGTGGCTCCTCGAAAAGCGACGATTCCAAGCCGGCGACAATGTCAGTGATCACCTTAAACCCAGAGGAGACCGATATGTCGACCACTCCAAATAAAGATCAAAACCAAAACCAGAAATTTTCTGCTTCTGGTTCCAAGGACATGAAAGCGAACCCGAGCCATCCTGCTAATCAGAAGGGAACCGAACAGGGAAGGGCTCAGTTCGGCTCGGCGCAGCGGTCGGATAAACCGACGGATCAAACCCGTACCACTGAACAAAAGAAGTAAATTGGCTCTCGTTTGAAAGAATGACGGCATGGGTGCGGGTAACGCTCTCATGCCGTTTTTTTGAAGAGATTAACTTTAAATCGATACTTTTGATCTCAAATTAACTCCCGCGCGTCGGACCCTTATTCTTCCAAGGTTTCAGGCCGGGTGGTCGCACATCCAAGTCTTTTGGGCGTTTTTCGCGGGCGTCCGGTTTGCGTGCTTCACCTGCATATTTCGCCTTCGGCTTCGACTTACTCCATGGCTCTTTTGGGCGGGGAGGGGTATCGACCTTCTCGGGGCGATAGTCGGGCACACGCTCGGTTCCCAGCTTTTCGCCCTTGTCGGAGCGCACTTTAAACCGTGGAGCCGTTTCACTTTTCGCAGCGAAATCGCGCGAACGGGGTTCCTGCGGCACGCCAGTTGCGGGCTTAATCGTTGCGTTGCTTTCCCCGCTGCCATCGCGCGCGATTTTACTCGCGAAATCGGCTGCTTTTTTCGCGGAAATCTCAAACCGTGTTTCACCATCGAAGATTTTGATCGAACCAACATCCTTTCGGCTGACATCACCCGCTTTACAGATGAGCGGCAAAATCCATTTTGGATCCGCACGATGCTTACGGCCAAGGGAGAGAGTGAACCAACCCGCCCCACTCATATCGTCTCGTCCGACGTCACGATCGGAGCGAGGCCTTCTCTCGCTAAAGTCCCGATCCCGCCCAACTTCACGCTCCCGCCCAACTTCACGCTCCCGTCCAGCTTCCCGCTCACGGGGCTTGCCGCCCTTCGACGGCAGTTGCGTTTCCGAAACCAGTTCGGGCGCCGGACGAGAATTAACCTGCTGACGCAAATAGGCTGCGGCAAGCTGTTCGGGTGACACGCGGGCCAAAAGTTCAGATGCGAAAGCGGCCTCGTTTTCGGAGGGAAGCGGCGTTGCGATGGCAGCTTGAAGAATATGCTCGCGGTTGCGTGCTTCAATCTCGACAGAAGTTGGAACACCCCGGGTTGTTGCTTCAACGCGTGCCAGTTCGAGGACACGCGCAGCAACGGCATAACGCCTCACTGGAACGATCAGCACGCAAACGCCTTTTCGTCCCGCGCGCCCCGTACGACCTGACCGATGCAACAGCGTATCTGGTTTTGAAGGTACATCGGCGTGTATGACGAGGTCGAGATTGGGTAGGTCGATGCCTCTCGCCGCAACGTCGGTAGCAACGCAAACCCTTGCCCGACCGTCGCGCATGGCTTGGAGCGCATTCGTGCGCTCATTCTGTGAGAGCTCACCGGAAAGAGTAACGACCGCAAACCCATGCTCGGCCAGCCGGATGGTCATTAGCTTTACCGCTTCACGCGTGTGACAGAACACAATGGCGCTCCCGCTATCGAAATAGAGAAGCGTATTGATAATTGCACTTTCACGCTCGTGCGATGGGGTGATCACCATTTGATAGTCAATATCGGCGTGGGGCTCACTGGCAGCGGTCGCAGTCAGCCTCACCGCATCGCGTTGATAGGTTTTGGCAAGCTGCGCAATGGGCTTGGGGACGGTGGCCGAAAACATCAGTGTTCGGCGCGTTTCGGGCGTTGCTGCTAGAATGAATTCGAGATCCTCGCGAAAACCCATATCGAGCATTTCATCGGCTTCATCGAGCACAACCGCGTGTAAATCGGTAAGATCAAGCGCTCCGCGTGTGACGTGATCGCGCAAGCGGCCAGGTGTTCCCACGACGATGTGCGCCCCTTGCGTTAATGCGCGACGCTCGGTGCGCATATCCATTCCACCGACGCACGCGGTCGTGGTGACGCCCGCATCTGCATAAAGCCAGCTGAGTTCCCGTTGCACCTGAAGGGCGAGCTCCCGGGTTGGCGCAATGATCAAACCCAATGGGCGATCGGCTTTGGGGAAGTTTACGGCATCGCCCAAGAGCGTTGGGGCGATGGCTAAACCGAAAGCTACCGTCTTACCCGATCCGGTTTGGGCCGACACCAGTAGATCGTGTCCTTGGCAATCCACTCCAAGGACGGAAAGCTGAACGGGCGTAAGCGTGTCGTAGCCCTGTTTCGCAAGAGCCGAAACCAAAGCGGGATGAATGGCAGCAAGTTCTGCCTTAGGCGAAGTCACAACGGTAGGGGTCATTAAAAGGAAGGCCTCATAGAGCGCTCGGAATGGCGCCGACGCAGTTTATAGCAGTAAAGCGCAAAAAAAATGTGAGAAAGATCGGTAAGCGACCGATCCGGAGTTCGCCTTAGCATTGATTCTCTATTGCTTGGCCGTTTTT
>CANCAR010000170.1 GCA_947374125.1 Hyphomicrobiales bacterium
ACCACCATCGCTATCCCAAGTGGTAGAAACCAACGATTATGAAGAAACCATTGCTTAGTGCCTAAAAGGTGCATGGAATGTTCCCAGAATCGGAAAGGAGTATCATTCTCATTTGAGTATTCTAATTTATCCTTATCCTAACGTTAAGTATATCAAAAAATGCTATAAATTCTTCTCGAAATACACTTTAAGCATGATCAAGAGTTTAATTTATCCTCAATTTCAACTTTGGATGGGAGGCTCGGTTGTGCTCCGTGCAACGTGCAGGCGAGACTACCCGCGGTTACACCACGTGCGAGTGCTCCGGTGAAGCCGAAGCCCTGATCAAGTGCTGCGGCAAAGGCACCGCAAAAACCATCGCCTGCGGCTGTTGTATCGACAACCTTAACGGAGGGGGCAGGTATCTGACGCCGCACGCTATCCGTCCAGCCTACGGCACCCTCGCTGCCAAGCGTAACAATACAGGCGATGTTGCGGGCTGACGCGATTGCTTTGGCGGCATCGGTTGGACTTTCGGCTGTTAGACCAAATCCTTTGGCCACCACCATCGCTTCATGCTCATTGACGAGGAGAATGTCGACGAGATTCGCAAGCTCATCGGTGACGATACCGGCAGGCGCGACATTCAATAAAACCCTTGCGCCTTTGGCTTTGGCGAAACGTGCGGCGGCGATTTGCTCGGCTTCCGGTACTTCGCGCTGCATCAATAGCGTATCTTTTGGGCCGATCTCGATTGATTCAAGCGCCTTCGCGCTAGCATAAGCATTGGCACCGGACGCAACGGTGATTGCGTTTTCGCCCTGATCGTCGACGGTGATGAAAGCAGCTCCAGTGGGGGCAGCGACTTTTACGACAGCGCTGCAATCAACGCCCGCTTCGATCAGAAGACCAAGACCGATGGCAGCAAAGGGATCGTCACCCACCGCGCCAGCCATCACGGTTGGTGATCCGGCGCGTTGGGCTGCGAGCGCTTGGTTGGCTCCCTTGCCGCCGGGGATTACATCATAGGCCGGACCCAAAACGGTTTCACCGGGCTTCGGAATAGAGGTAACCCTTGTGACGAAATCGACATTCACGGATCCAAAGACAATAATCATGGGCGGCTCGCTCGATAGGCTTGGATGAAACGGGAGGCGCGCAGGCCCACTTCTTCGGGCGTTACGCCGGAGGCATAGAGCGAGGAGCCGATGCCGTAGCCTGCGAGAGGCGTTGGAGCATAGGTTGCAAAGCTTGCCTCACCAACGCCACCAACGAGAACCATGCGGGAGCCTTTGGGCAGAATGGCGTTAAGCGCTTTGACGCCCTGAGGCGACATCAGTTCACCAGGGAAAATTTTCAGTACATCCGCACCAGCATCAAGCGCCGCGATGGCTTCTGTCGGCGTGAAGAAACCAGGTGCCGACACGAGGCCAAGCGATTTCGCATGCGCGATAACTTCAGGGTTTGAATTGGGTGAAACAATCAGCGTGCCGCCTGCTTGCTCAACACGGTCGACTTCGGTGCGGCGATAGACGGTTCCGGCACCCACCACCGCGCGGCCTTTGAGAGTGGTGGCGAGTTTGCTGATGCTGTCATAGGGCTCGGGCGAGTTAAGCGGCACCTCGAGAATAGTGATGCCTGCGGCGACAAGTGCTTCACCGACTGCTACCGCTTCATGCGGATGAATCCCGCGTAAAATTGCAATCAGGGGGCAGGTGGCGAAGGCTTTATCGAAGGCTGCGACATGGGACATTTTTGGGCGTTTCCTTAAGCCTTGAGCAATCGGGCAAGCCCAGCCGTAAAGCATTCCTCTGTCGCCATTAGGCGGCAAACGCGCCCTCGCGCGGCGAGCGCTTTGGTGTAGGAATCAACAATGATCCCTTCGGCGATCACAACGATATCCCCACCCGATTGACCCATGGCTAAACCAGCATCGACTTCCGAGCCGATGAGAAGGCCGGAAAGGAAGGGCGCAACTTCATGCCCGCTCATATCGCCTAGCAAGACGGAGGTACGGGCAGCGAAGGCTTGATGGGTCAGGCCGCCCGGACGTTTGGCGGCTTCCAACCCCTTAGTGAAGCCTGCTGCGTCATCGGGCTCTTCGCGCAGTTTGCCTAAAATAGTTTGGCTGAGCAGCGTGGCGTAAAATTCGCCTGTCATAAACGTGGCGAAGCTTTTGATTTTGCCGCTTTCGATGTGCACCCATTTGGAATGCGTGCCAGGGAGAATAACGGTTCCATTCTCGATGCCTGTACCAAGAGCGAGTGTCTCTTCGCCGCGCATGACATCGGGGGCGCCAGCGGCGTCGCGCGTCGAAAGACCCGGCACGATGCGGGCTTTCCGGCCATTGCCGATATCGACCTCTGCCATCGCACCCGCAATCTCGGAGGCGGTTGCCGGGCAAGCGCGATAAGGGGCCTCGATCCAACCATTGCGACTGCCGACCATGCCCGCCATGATCACCGGAATATCCGGATGCCTCGCCAGCCACATGCCGCAACGAATGGCGAGCACCGCGGGAAAACCACCGGGCTTTACCGCCATGATGCCATCGTCTGATGAGACGCGCTCCAACACCGCGCCCGCCCTATCTAAAAGATAAGCGCGAAAGCGGGTGGTGCCCCAATCGATAGCGAGCAGCGCGGGGGTCGTCATAGGTGCGATTAGACCCAGCCGCCATCAACCACATATTGCTGGTTAGTGCAGGCACCGGCTTCGTCAGACGCCATGAACACCGTGAATTTGGCGAGGTCGGCAGGAACGAGCTTACGCTTTAAGCACTGGCGGATCATGAGTTCCTTTTCGCCTTCTGGCGTGAGCCAAAGCGTCTTTTGCCGCTCCGTCATGATCCAGCCCGGTGCAATAGCGTTGCAGCGGATGTTCCATTGGCCGAAATCACGCGCCAGCGAACGGGTGAGGCCGAGGACCGCGGATTTAGCGGCCGTATAGGCTGCCATGCCGCCTTGGCCGATCATCCACGACGTGGAGCCGAAATTGATGATAACGCCATCATTGGCCGCCTTCATATCCTCGATTACGGCTTGGGCGCAGAAGAATTGGTGCTTGAGATTGGTGGCAAAGCGCTCGTCCCAGTATTCTGACGTCACCTCTTCCATCTTGTGGCGCTGATCATGCGCCGCATTGTTGATGAGCACCGTCATTGGGCCTATCGCCGCGCGGCAATTTTTCACAGCGGCTTGCAAAGCTGGGATATTGGTGAGGTCGCAAGGCTCGAAATGCACCTTCCAGCCCTTGGCTGCACAATCGGCGACAACTTTTTTACCCGCTTCGACATTGATGTCGATGAAGGCGACTTTGGCCATTTGGCGGGCAAAATGGTGGACAATGGATTCGCCGATGCCCGATCCGCCACCCGTAATCAGCACGCCTTTGCCTTCGAGGTCGGGATAAATTGCGCCTTTAATGTCAGACATATGTGTTTCCTCATGAATATTTTTAATGCGTTCGAAAAGTGATCGCATGGCGGTGCGTCATGTGTCCAGATGGTGTGATGGTGAGGATTGAAGCTTCCCAAATAAAATTCTAGACTTTCACCATGAACCCGATTTTTGCGAACATCCAAACCTCCGTTTTTGAAACCATGTCGAAGCTGGCGCGTGAAACCGGCGCGATCAATCTCGGTCAAGGGTTTCCCGATGGCCCCGGCCCGCGCGACGTACTGGAAAAAGCAGCCGACGCGGTGATCAATGGCTGGAACCAATACCCGCCCATGCCGGGCCTGCCGGAATTGCGCCAAGCGGTGGCCAGTCATTACGCGCATCATCAGGGTGTGAGCCTCGACTGGGAGCACGAGGTGATGATCACGTCGGGTGCCACGGAGGCGATTGCGGGCGCGTTGATGGCGTTAATCACGCCGGGTGACGAGGTGATTCTCTTCCAACCCATGTACGACGCCTATCTGCCGTTGGTGCTCCGCGCCGGTGGCGTGCCGAAATTCGTGGCGCTACAACCGCCGCATTGGCGCTTTGACGAGGCGATGCTGGAGGCGGCGTTTACGCCCAAAACACGGGTGGTGTTTTTAAATAACCCGATCAACCCCTCGGCGGTTGTTTTGCCGCGCGAGGATTTGGAGCTTTTGGCGCGGTTTTGCGTGAAGCATGATGCGATCGTGCTCTCAGATGAAGTGTGGGAACATGTGATTTTCGACGGGCGCGAGCATGTCTCGACCCTGTCGATTCCGGCGTTGCGCGAACGTACGGTGAAGATTGGCTCAGCAGGTAAGATTTTTTCGCTCACGGGGTGGAAAGTAGGCTTTACCTGCGCCGCGCCCGATCTCTTCCGCGTGCTCACCAAAGCGCATCAATATATTACCTTCACTACCCCGCCGAATTTACAAACGGCGGTGGCCTATGGGCTTGGCAAAGATGAGAGCTATTTCACGCAAATGCGCGCCGATTTCACACGCAGCCGGGATCGCTTCACCAAGGGTTTGATCGATTTAGGCTTTGACGTATTGCCGAGCCAAGGCAGCTATTTTGTCAATGTGAACATCGCGCCTTTGGGTGAGACGGATGATGTGGATTTCTGCATGCGGCTTGTGAAAGAGCATGGCGTGGCGGCGATTCCGGTATCGGCATTTTATGCGGAAAATCCGGTAAAGACCGTGGTGCGGTTTTGTTTCGCGAAGCGGGATGAGGTGTTGGATGGGGCATTGGACCGGTTGAAGGGGGTAAGGGGCTGATTACAGCGCCTTACCCTGAGCCGCAGCGGAGCTTCGAGTCGAAGGACGCTGAATTTGACTTACAGCGGATCAGCCAGCCGGTGCAGCCGATCCGATGCCGTCCGTGCCACCCGCACCAACATCGCTTTACGCGTGGCCGCTGCTAACCGATGCTCCGGAGCCTCGCGTAGCAGTGCTGCGCCATAGGAATCAGCTAAGATTAGTCCTGCATCCTCCGGCATAATCTCATGGGGTACGCTTTCGGGGATTGCAAAAAACAAGCGGTCGCAATGCTGGCGGTAATCCGGCCATTTTTGATCCACCCTAAAATCATCAATGCTGGATTTGATCTCAATGATCCAAATGGTGCCGTCATCGCCCAGTGCGACAAGATCAGCCCGGCGGTGAGAGGCCAGCGTTAATTCTGTCACGCTGGCAAATCCGAGGTCGCGCAAAAGCCTCCGTGTTCCGCGCGCGATCATCAACGCGGTTTCGGATTGGCGGCCATCGGTCGGCAGGATAAGAGAAGAATCGGACATTTAAGAATAGGTTAGGCCAAAAAGAAGGACGAGACACGGAAAATCAGCAGGTCTACCCGTTGCAAACCCTCAGCGTTCCCTCTATACACCCATCCTTCAAACCGCCCGGCTGATTAAGGGCTGCCGTGGCGGTTTATTTCGCTCAATGTTGAGACGAACGGCGTGGAAACGCGCTGCATAGGATGAAAAAGGTGGTTTCGGCCACTTGCAAGGAGAGCAAAATGCCCAAGATGAAGACCAAGTCGAGCGCCAAAAAGCGCTTCAAAATCACCGGCACTGGCAAGGTGATGTATGCCCATGCAGGCAAGCGCCACGGCATGATCAAGCGGACGAACAAGCAGATCCGTAATCTGCGCGGCACCAATGTGATGTTCGAAACCGACGGTTACAACGTCAAGAAATACTTCCTGCCAAACGGCTGATCGCCCAAGGCTTAGAGTTTTCCGTCACATTTTTAGTGTTTCTTCCGAAGGAGATCAGTCATGGCACGTGTCAAACGGGGTGTAACATCCCACGCCAAGCATAAAAAAGTTTTCAAAGCTGCGAAGGGCTTCTACGGCCGTCGCAAAAATACGATCCGCGCGGCAAAGGCTGCTGTTGATCGCTCCATGCAATACGCCACCCGCGATCGTAAGGTGAAGAAGCGTACGATCCGCGCGCTCTGGATCCAGCGTTTGAACGCTGCCGTCCGGGAGCATGGCATCGTCTATTCGCGCTTTATTGACGGCCTCACCAAGGCTGGCATCGTGGTGGATCGTAAGGTT
>CANCAR010000171.1 GCA_947374125.1 Hyphomicrobiales bacterium
CACGGTGAAGGACATGGTTGCGGTTGAGAATGTCCGTGGCGGCATTTCGAAAGCCTCGATGATCCATAATGACGCGACGCCCGATATTCGGGTTGATCCAGAAACCTATGCGGTGACGGCGGATGGTGAATTGCTGGTGTGCGCGCCAGCAACCGAGCTTCCGATGGCGCAGCGTTATTTTCTGTTCTAAGGTTTAAGCCTCTTGTGTTGAAACGGGATTTTCTGATGCAGCGTGCCATTTCCATCGTCCGTAAAGCCGCCGTTAAAGCGGAGCGGGTTGTCGACTCCGTGAGCCTTGACCATGAAGGGCGGCACCGCCGCCGCATCGCTTTGCGCGGCGAAAAGGGCCTTGAATTTCTCCTCGACCTCGACAAGGCCACGGTGTTGAACGATGGCGACGCGGTCAAACTTGAGAATGGCGGGTTGGTGCAGATCAAAGCTGCGCCGCAAACATTGTTGGAAGTCAGGGCGGAAAATCCGCTGCGGCTTTTGAAAACCGCTTGGCATATCGGCAACCGCCATACGCCCTGCGAATTAACCGCCGATGCGCTGTATCTCGAAGACGATCACGTCTTGGCTGAAATGATCCGTGGTCTTGGGTGCGCTACTGCCATTGTATCGCGTCCGTTCCAGCCCGAGCGTGGGGCATATGATGATCATGGTCACTCGCACGGGCATGGCCACGGCCACCATGATCATGGTCATCATGATCATGCCCATCATGACCACGCTCACGATCATGGGCATTCGCATGCTAGCGGGCATAGCCATGCCGAGGCGCATGCGCATGTTCATGATGAGAATTGTAAGCATGACCACGATCATGATCATGATCATGGTGTTGGTCACGCGCATGGGCACGGCCACGCGCATAAGCATGACTGAGGGGGCAGCGCTTCCGCTTTTGGTCTGGTTGTCGCCTTCGTTTCCTGTTGGTGCGTTTGCTTATTCGCATGGGCTGGAATGGGCGGTGGAGGCGGGCGACGTTACGGACGCAAAAAGCTGTCAGGCGTGGATTGCCGATCTGTTGGGCTATGGCTCTGGCCGAACGGATTCCATCCTGCTCGCCGAGGCATGGCGGGCGGTGATGGCATCTGATGAGGGAGCGCTCCGCAACATCGCCGAATTGGCCGTTGCCTTGCAGCCCTCCGCTGAGCGGCATTTGGAAGCGACCGCGCAGGGCAACGCGTTTATGACGGCGTCCCGCGCCGCTTGGCCAAGCGAGGCATTGTCGTTTTTAACACGCGCCTATGACGGCGATGTGGTTTACCCCGTTGCCGTGGGGGTCGCAGGCGCTGGCTTTTCGATGCCGCTTGCTGCCGTGCTGGATGCGTTTCTGTTGGGCTTTGTGACCAATCTCGTCTCTTCGGCCGTTCGCCTTGGGCCGATTGGCCAAACGGATGGTCAGCGAACGATTGCAAGCCTTTTGCCGCTCGTTCGAAACGTCGCGCGAGAAACCGAGAGCGCGTCATTGGATGATCTTGGCAGCTCGGTTTTTCGCTCGGATATCGCCACCCTTTGTCACGAAACCCAGTATACAAGGTTGTTCCGCTCATGACCCGTTCTTCCCATGGCCCGCTTCGCGTTGGTATTGGTGGCCCCGTCGGCTCCGGCAAAACGGCGCTGACCGAGGCGCTCTGCAAGCGCTTTCGTGATGTGTATGATTTGTGCGCGATCACGAACGATATTTACACCAAGGAAGATGCGCGGCTTTTGACAGTGGCTGGAGCGTTACCCGAAGAGCGTATTATGGGCGTTGAGACGGGCGGCTGCCCGCATACCGCCATCCGCGAAGATTGCTCGCTGAATTTGGCGGCGATTGATACGATGAACAAGAAATTTCCCGATCTTGACCTGATCCTGATTGAATCGGGCGGGGATAATTTGGCCGCCACCTTTTCGCCCGAGCTGGCCGATTTAACCGTCTATGTGATCGACGTCTCAGGCGGCGAGAAAATTCCACGCAAAGGCGGCCCGGGCATTACGCGGTCGGATATTCTGGTGATCAACAAGATTGATCTGGCGCCCTATGTGGGGGCAAGTCTTGAGGTAATGGACCGCGACGCGACCTTGATGCGCAAGGGTAAACCTTTTGTCTTTACCAATGTGCGCGATGGCACAGGCGTTGATGTGGTGGCCGAGTTTATCGAGCGCGCGGGTGGTTTGAAGGGGTAGGGTTTTTAGGGGGGCAAAGATTTCGTCTGCCTGCTTTTAATCAGCAAAACAAAGGATTTCCTTCTCCTTTAAGGAGAAGGTGGTCGCGGAGCGACCGGATGAGGTTCGGATCGCCCTTGATTACCTGCCGTGCTTTGCCGACGACGGATTAGCACCATTTGCTGTAAACATCAGTCCCTCATCCGTCGCCTTCGGCGACACCTTCTCCCTCAGGGAGAAGGATGTTTCCTATAAATTTTAGAGATAACTAAACTGAGCCGTAGGCGATTAAACTAAATCAATTTAGCCGCGCGGGGATCATATTTGGCAAGGCGTTTCAAAAGATACTCGACCTCTGCCTTCGCTGCGACCGTCAACCCCGCCCCCGGTTTACGCTGAGCATCTGAGCCCAAAATGCCGCGCCGCATAAGGGTGTATTTTCTGACCGCTAACCCTACGCCCTGTTGTTGCTCGTAGCGCATCAACGGCAAATGGGCGTCGAACAGGTCGTGCGCCTCGTCGCGTTTACCCGCCTTTTGCAAGGCGACGACATCGACAAGAAGTTCGGGGAAGGCGTAACCCGTCATGGCACCATCAACGCCGCGTTCCATTTCGAAATCCAAAAACAAGCCGCCATTGCCGGTAAGGATTGAGACGTGGCGAAGGGTGCCCTCGGCCTCAAATTTCCGCAGTGTGCTGATTTTCTCTAAGCCCGGCCAGTCTTCGTGTTTCAGCATCACGCAGGACGGGTTATCCATAATGATCCGGCGGATGACGCTCGGCGTCATGATGACACTCAGCGTGAGCGGATAGTCTTGTATGACAAAGGGAATATCCTTGCCAATCGCCTCAATCGCTTGGGCGTAATAGGTAACGATTTGATCATCTGTGCGCAGCGAGGGCGGCGGTGCGATCATCACACCGGCGGCACCCTTGATCATGACTTCATGGGCTAACGAGCGCATGGCCGCAAAGCCGGGGGCAGAAACGCCAACGATGAAGGGTAAATGCGGCGCGCGGTTGATGGTGCGTTCGGCAAAGGCAACGGCCTCGCTCTGGTCGAGCTTGGGAGCCTCACCCATAATGCCAAGGATCGTCACGCCCGTGGCACCGGCTGCGACATAATGGTCGATCATCCGATCGGTGCTTGTCCAGTCAATCCCGCCGTCGTCGAGAAAGGGAGTGGGAGCGATGGGGTAAACGCCTTGGGCAGCACTGGTAAGCATGAGGATTCCTTAAACACTGTACTTTCGGTTAGGCTAGAGGGGGTGCATCGCTAGGGCAAGGGCAAGATGTTGTTTTTGCACGTGTGTTGACAATCCGCACCCTTACAGTATCGCTTCGATACCCTTGCGATGCGCAAGTGCCAACAGTTTAAGCGAAGGGCCGCTCGGTTTTTTTTCACCCCGTTCCCATTGGCTGATCAACGACGTCGTCACATTAAGGGCCATGGCGAAAACCGATTGGCTCATCTGGGCTTCCTCGCGTATATGTCTGATTTCTTCCGGCTCGAGCGGTCTTGTATGGGTGAGACACGCGACATCGAATTCGCGCATCGTTGCCTTATCGATGGCACCTACCGAATGAAGGTCGCGAGCGGTCAAATGAACGGAGCGAAGAGCGTCGCTTTTATAAGGTTTTTGGTGTGCGGTCATTCGATCTTTCTCCATTTCTCGGTAACGAGAAGGTTGCTGATAACTTCTGAGCTAAGTCCTGATAATGCTTTGGCTAAGCTCCGATAAGTGGTTAGTTCGGTTGGGGTTAGATTAGATTGTTCATTTTTGGCAAAGATATGAATGAAAACAGCATGATTTTGATATTTAACAAAAATAATGGATCTTGCTCCCCCTGATTTGCCCTTTCCGGGAAGTTTGACGCGTTGCTTGATTAAACCATTTCCAAGATTGGCATCGATACGGCCCGCTTCAATTCCGGCGATGGCCGCCCGTAGAGCATCGTCCGCAATCCCCAAGCGTTTTGCCCGACGAGAAACGTCGCGGGTGATATAAGTGATCACCGAAGGTCCTCCGCCTAGAAGTTTGACCGGTTAGATTTGGGATCGCTTTTACGATAAACTTACTTTTTTATAGCACTTAGTGTTATATTTGAAAATCAATTTCTCAATGAAAATCGCGCGATTTTGGAAGCACACGGGCATTGCGTGGGTGGTGGGCTCTTCCCTCCGGGATCGGGCGTCTGACTTCGTCCGCGCGGGCGAGGGCGGTGGGCATGGTTTCACTGGAAAGCCTTGCGAGATCGCTTGTACGGTCAGTGATTTGGGCGATCACAAGATGCACAATCCCTTCCGGGCTTCGTTGCACGATGGCATCGACGCGGACGAGTCTTGCACCCATCACCACTTTTCTAAAGCGTTCCATCAGCGAGGGCCAGACGACGAGGTTGGCGATGCCGGTCTCATCTTCAATGGTCATGAACACAACGCCCTTAGCGCTGCCGGGCTTTTGGCGGATGAGCACGACGCCCGCAACCCGTACCCGCTTGCCATGGGCGAGGGATTTGACTTCGATACAGGGGAGCACGCCCTCGCTGCGATACAGGTCGCGTAAAAACATCATCGGATGGCCTTTGAGCGAGAGGCGCAGGGTTTGATAATCGGCAACCACATGTTCGCCCATCGGCATGGGTGGCAAGGTAATAAGTGGCTCGTCGGCGAGTTCGCGGGCATTCGCCGCCTCGAACAAGGGAAGCGCTTCGGCATCAGGGAGGCGTCGAACCTCCCAGCTGGCCTCGCGCCGATCAAGCCCCATGGAGCGCATGGCGTCGGCCTCGGCGATGAGCACAAGTGCGCGGCGGGGCAGTTCCGCCCGGCGCTGGAGCATTTCGGCGGAGGGGTAAAAGCCATTGCGGAAACTGACGATGCGGTCGGACCATTCCTCTCGAAATCCGTCGATCTGGCGAAAGCCAAGCCGTAGCGCCAGCGTTTCATCCTGCCGCTCTTCTAAAGTGGCGTCCCACCGGCTCATATTCACATCGGGTGCGCGGGCTTCGACCTCGTGGTCGGTCGCGTCGCGCACGATTTGCGCGGGCGCGTAAAAGCCCATAGGTTGGCTGTTTAGCAACCCTGCTGCAAAGGCCGCAGGGTGGTGGCATTTGAGCCATGCGGAGGCATAGACCAGCAGCGCGAAGGAGGCGGCGTGGCTCTCGGGAAAGCCATATTCGCCAAAGCCTTCAATTTGCTTGAAGCAACGCGCGGCAAAATCGGCCTCATAGCCGCGTTGCACCATGCCATCGATCATTTTTTGCTGAAACAGACCGATGGTACCCACCCGGCGGAAGGTGGCCATGGCGCGGCGGAGCTTGTTGGCCTCGTCGGGCGTAAACTTAGCTGCTTCAATCGCAATCCGCATGGCTTGCTCTTGGAACAGCGGCACGCCTAGCGTTTTACCAAGCACGCGTTTGAGTTCATCAGGGGGGCCATGGGCGGGGGAGGGCGAGGGGAAATGCACCTTTTCCTTGCCCTGCCTACGGCGCAAATAAGGATGCACCATATCGCCCTGAATGGGGCCGGGGCGGACAATGGCAACCTCAATGACGAGATCATAAAAACAGGCGGGCTTGATGCGCGGCAGCATGTTCATCTGCGCGCGGCTCTCGACTTGGAACACGCCAACGGAATCGGCGCGTTGCAGCATGGCGTAAACAGCAGGGTCTTCCCGCGGGAGGGTGGCTAGATCATAGCGCGGGCCGCCATGTTGGGCGACAAGATCGAGCGCTTTGCGGATGCAGGTCAGCATGCCGAGCGCCAAGATATCGACCTTCATCAGGCCCAAGGCGGAGATATCATCCTT